>NZ_JBSGZO010000195.1:0-15225 GCF_053611045.1 Streptomyces sp. NPDC054841
ATACGCCCAGTATGAGGACGACCCTCCGCCTTGCGATGCACCGCATCTGACGCCGCGCGCTGATCCACCGGGGATTACGGGACAGCCCTTAGGTTCGCTGCGACAGGAGCCCGAACGGCTCGGTTCGTTGAGAAGACGACTCGATTGAGTGAGACGGGACAGCACGCCCCATTCCATATACGGCCCTCGCGGAACCACCTCCCCCAGGCGGACCGTGAGCGGTCGCGGCCCCCCGCTCCGGCGGGGGCGTTGCTGTTCCCAGGTACTGCGGTTCGGGTTTTTTGTACATACGAGGGGGCTTGCCTGCTTGATCGCCCGCAGGCCTGTTCCCATGGGGGAACACAGCCCTGCTTTCACTGGCCTTGAGTGACACCCACTGGCATCGAGCGAACCTCGAATGCGCTGGTCAGGGCAGTTGCCGCAGGTCAAGGCCGGGTCAAAAGTCTGGTTACGGTCCCGCACTGCGTTCCCGAGCGATCGGCCTGTGATCTTCGCACAGAGGTCACAGGCCGATCGTGTTTCCAGATTTGGCCAAACCGTTGACCAAACACGGCCGTCTGGCGAGGCGTACATTCCCCGCCATAGTGAGCATCAGGGGCCGACATCAGCCGCTCGCGGCTCCGGAGCAGCCTGGAGGTCGGCGGTTGGGGTTGGGCAGGGAGAGATTCCCAAGGACGGACGTCGTCGACAACAGACACACACTGTCCCGGGCGGCCCCGGACCGTCCCGGACACATGGGACACCCCAGAGCCCCCCACCCATCCATGGCGGGCGCTCTGCGGTGCCCATCCGGGTTGCCCTGTTGCCGCCGGTCGGCGTGACGGCTCAGATCGCCACATGGATGGCCGAGCTCATCAACACCATCCCGCCAGACGTCCTTGCGGCCATCGGCACGGGCATCGCCGTGATCGCCCTCGCGGTCAAGACATCGCGGGCCTGGTCCTGTCCCTGCACCAGATGACCGGCCGCCGACTTGAGGCCCGGTGTCGTCTGCTGACTGGGTACGGCCTGATCCACATCCTGTGCTGACCCCCGCCCAGCCGCCTTGCCCCCTCCCGCGCTGCGTGCGCGGGAGGGAGAACTTTCGTCGTTACCACGGTCTCATCGAGCGGCGGACGCGGTTGATCACGTTCTGGGCGTCTGCTCCGAACACCGCTGACTCCTTCAGCGTGCGCCAGACCCGCAGGTACGTGGCCACGGAGTCAGCGTCATCGAGCCACAGTTCCGCGTGCCAGTCCTCGGCGATCACCAGCCGCTCGTCAAGGACCCAGAACCCGTTCGCGGTGGGGATCTTGAGCGACGCGCCGAGCGGGATGATCCCCAGCTCCACGGTGTCCATCCCAATCACCCCGGTGAGCCGATCGAGCTGGCTGACGAGCACGGACGGCGGACACACCAGCGCGTGCAGCGCGGCCTCCCACACCAGGGCGTGGAACCTCCGGCCGCCCTGGTAGAGCCACTCCTGCCGCTTCATCCTGGCCCGGACCGCCTCGTCGGTGTCGCGCACGGTGCCCTGGAGGTCGGCGTACCGCAAGAAGATGTGCCGCGCGTAGTCGGCGGTCTGGAGCATGCCGGGGACGACGGCTTCCTCCCACGCGTAGATAGCCCTGGACCGGTCGACCTCCAGGTTCCAGCTGTCCTGCACAGGCCGGTGCCCTGCGGCCAGTTGGCGCCGCCAGGAGCGGACGTGGGACTCGAACCCCTTGAGGCGGGCGTCCAGTTCATCGAGGGTCTCGGGCTGGCCGACGGCGCCGGCCCAGGCCCGCAGATCTTGGGTGGTTGCGGTCTGCCGTCCACCCTCCAGCTTGTACACCTTGGAGTGCGGCCAACCCAGCCGCTGAGCGAGCTGTGTACCGGTGAGCCGGCCTCCTGGGGCCGCGAGGCGTAGTTCCCTCAGGCGTGCTCCGAGGGCTTCCCGAGCCTGCTGGTAGTCCGTGCTCACCGGTGCCGGCCTAGCCCTTCGAGCCGAGTTGCGCCGCGAACTGGTCGTACGGGATGGACGCGTGCACTGCGGCATCGCGCACCTGGCAGTACCGCAACACCTCCGCCGGCTCCGTGATGATCTCTACGTCGTGGAAGCCATCCGCGTCGTCGAAGCGGAGCACGGCTACCAACCGGCTGTCGAAGATCCAGAAGTCCTCGGCAGGAAGGTGCGCACGCTCGGCGTCCTCGCGCCACAGGTTCCGCACGTCCTCGCCCGTGGCCGCGTTGCATCGCGCGTAGCCGAGCAGGAACAACTGCCCCTCGGTGGGCGGGTTGTCGACGACGCGGACACGGCCCACGTACTTGCCGCTGGACGTCTGCCGGCGGATGTTCACGCACCAATCACTGTCGACGTCGCACGGGGCCGTCCCGGTCGTGAGGAACTCCGCGTACGCAGTGTCTTCTCGGTCCGACGCGTAGCCGCGCCGGGTCTCCAGGTGCCAAGCCGAGTGCTCGAACGTCTCGAAGAGTCGGCCGAACTCCTCCAAGTCGATGATCTCGGGTTCGCGCTCCATCTTCTTGGGGCCGTGGTTGACGAGGAGTTCACGCGGTACGGCCACGGCCGCGTCACCGGGGCCGAAGTGCTGGAGCCGGGCGAGGTCATCGGGATCGGTCAGCGGCGTGCCCTGGACGATGATCTCCCCGGAGTCCAGGTCCTCGTGGACCGCAGGGCATCCACCGTTCTTGCTGTCCGTGCCGTTGAACCGCAGTCGTCGCGACATGTCGTCTCCCTCGGTGTCGGGCTTGTCGCCACCAGCATCACCAGGCCGACGGTTCCCATCTACAGCGTGCACCCCCTCACACAAGACCACTGGAGAACATTCGGCCAGAGTGCGAGAACATTCGAGAACATAACGTGGTGCGCGTCAACTGGTCCTACCTACGGTCCTGGTCATGGAGACGGGAATCCAGCCCTTCGGGGCAACAACTGAGCTTTGGTGCCACTGGCACAAGGGCCCCTCCGAGACCGCGCAGCTGGTGGAGTACGGCGAGCGTCAGTCCGGCCCGCCGGTGCCGCTGTACGCGTGCGCACCGTGCCGTGAGCAGCGCGGCCTCAAGCCGCACCGGGACCCGTCGTGAAGCCGGGCCTCAACACGACCGGTAAGTCGTGGAACGGCTACTGCTGGGTCTCGTTCCGGGGTGGCCGAGCGCGCTGCACTCGTGACCCGGGGCACAAGGGCGACCACGAGGACTACTACACACCGGCTCGCTGGCCGAACCGCGGCCCGGAACCGCAGTGACCGCGCCCGCCGTCGAAGGGACGGCCGCACGTACGAGCTGCCGGAAGGCGCCCGTTCCGGCCGCGCAGGCGCTCAGTTGGGAGCAGTACGCCGGCCGGTCCTGTGTCGCCTGCGGCAAGCCGCTCACGACCGGCGCCATCTGGTGCGGCGTCGCCCGCGGCCGGCAGGGCGCCCATGTCCTTGATACCGAGGTGTGGGCCTGCCCCTGAACTTCCGTCCGTTACCGACCGACGGGCAGCGCGCAACGCCCACCCGTGGCGACGGCACCGAGTCAAAGGTCGCACCCGATGAACGCCCGCCCCGGCCAGAACCGTATGAACCGACCGAGGCGGGTTTGCAAGACCCCGTCCTCGCACTCCCAACCCTGGACAGGCCGAGTGCGGGGCCGAGTCCCAACCAGAGCAATTACCAGAGAGGCAGACCTGTGGGAACCATCAGCAACGGACGCAGCACCATGGTGTACGAGAACCTGAACGCCACGGGCCTGGACTGGCGCAAGGCCAGCCGGACCGACCTCGACCCCATCCTGAAGGACTGCGTCATCGTCGCCGCAGCGCCTGACGCGAGGGACCATCCCCACCCCCACGTCCCCGACGGCACCCGCATGGTGGCGCTCTCCGACGACAAGGACCCCGCCAGCCCGGTCCTGTACTTCACCCGCGCCGAGTTCACGAAGTTCGCGCAGGGAATCAGGGACGGCGAGTTCGACGACCTCATGGCCACCGATGCGGAGCTGGAGCAAGCTGCCGCGGCCGCGGCCTGACCATGAACGCCGAGCAGGTCAACCAGGCATTCGCGCGCGTGCAGCAGCGGTTCGCGAGGAACCCGTGCCGGGAATGCCGGGGCCACAACACCGTGGCACTCGTATATGAGGGCGCGGTCATCGTCTCGTGTGAGAACTGCGGCGGCGCCACCCGCAAGGGCCGGCTGGTGGGCAGCGCCCGCCCCACTGGCCGGCGCTGAACCGCTGGACCTGCCCCGGTCCGCCGTCCCCCGTCGGCCGGCCGGGGCTCTTGTCTGGCCGATCGTGACGGACGGGCCGCACTCACTCGCAGAGCAGGTGTGGAGCCATGACGAGCGGCGCAGTCCCACGCGGCAAGGCCCGCGGCCGTCAAGGGGCCCACGTCCTGGGCGTCGACGTGTGGTCCTGTCCATGAACTCCCGTCCGCTGCCATTGTGGCGGCGCGGGCAGCGGGCGGGTCGCAAGCCGCCGCACGGTCCCTCATCCGAGTGGCCGCCGCGGGTCCGCACCACGGTCCACAGGCCGACGCACCACGCTGGAGCAGACCCCAAGGAGAGATCCGAATGGTGCAGAAGCCTCCGTCATGCCCCCACTGCCCGGACCGGCCGTTTCTGTGGAGGGACACCACGCGCACCGCTCCCGGATTCGAGGACCGGTGGCGCTGGCACTGCGCGGGATGCAGGCGCCAGTGGGAGCCTGCCCCCGAGCACAAGGTGAGGTTCACTCATGGGTCACCAGCAGGACGTAGCCACTCCGTGCGGTAACCAGCTGGACGACGGGACGGGCCGCCCTCCCCCGTAGAACAGGTGTGGAGCCGTTCCCGGGGCGCTGCCAGAACGGGCAAGGCGGGGCCTGCGGATCACCGGACCGGCCAGAGACGTTGGCAGCCCGGGCCGTCCGCCCATCGGTTCTGCGGATCACCGGACCGGCCAGAAGCGTCGCGTGCAAGGATGGGTAACCATGATCGTCATCGGCTCATTGCGCCCTGAGGACCGCGCCGCCTGGGAAGTACTGGCGCGCGGCTACAAGAGTTTCTACCGCACCTCGGTGCCCGACGACGGGTATGAGGAGACCTGGCAACGGCTGCTGGGTGACACGGAGTTTCATGGCATCGGCGCGCGGTCGGACGGAAAGCTGGTCGGCATCGCCCACTATCTGTTCCATCCCACGTTCTGGTCGGCGGACAGCTGCTACCTCCAGGACTTGTTCGTTGACGAGGCTGCGCGCGGCCAGGGCGTGGCGCGGGCGCTGATCGAGCGGGTGGCCGGGGTGTCGCGCGACCGGGGCGCTTCGCGCTTGTACTGGACCACCAAGCAGGACAACACCCCCGCCCGCGCCCTGTATGACAGGGTGGCGAGCTTCCACGGGTTCATCCGCTACGACTACCCACTGCCCTAGCTCCGAACCTGTGGTTCACGCCCTGAGCCGGAGTCGTCGGCTGCCCGTGCCGACGAGGCGGCCGGTGGCGCCCGCTCACTCCCCGTCCGCCTCCGCCAGCGAAGCCCGCAACTTCTCCTGCAGCTCCGGGTGTTCCGCCGCTCGCTCCACGTCCAGTGCCGTACGGAACTCCCGTCGTGCCCGCGCCCGTGCTCCCGCCGCCGCGTACGACTCACCCAGGCGGCGCCGGATCTCCATCTCGAGCCGTGTGCGGTGCGGCTCCGAACGCCGCGAGATGCCTGCGTGCAGCGCCAGCGCCTGGCGATGGTGGCGTTCCGCCTCCACGAGGTCCTCCGCGACCGACCCCAGCCGTGTCAACGTCAGCGCCAGCAGCAACGGGTCGCCGGCCTCCCGCAGCAGTGCCTCACCGCGCAGCAGCACCGCCCGCGCCTCCGCCCGTTCGCCGAGTGCCGCATGCCCGTCCGCAAGGGAGAGCAGGCGCTGGCTGATCGGTATCGGGCGGCCGTTGCGCTCCGCCGCGGCGAGCGCCGCCCGCGCGTCGGCGAACGCTGCTTGTACGTCGCCTCGCATGAACCGGCTCATCGACCGCATCGCCAGCGCCAGCGACACCCCCCACTCGTCGTCGGCCCGCTCCAGGACCGGCAGCACCTCGTCGATGGTGGCCGCCACCGTGTCGTACCGCCCCGGCAGGAAGTCCTGGATGGCCAGACCGAGCAGAGGCTGCGCCGCCAGCGCCTCGTCGCCGCTCTCGCGGGCGCACTCCAGCGCCTGCCGGAACCAGTCCCCACCCTGCGCGTTCCGGCCCTGCTGGTAGTCCAGCAGCCCGAGCGACGCCGCCACCAGGACCCGCAGCGCGGGGTCCCCGGTCCGCTCCGCGGCCTGCAGCGCCGTCGTCAGCGCCGTGCGGCCCTCGTCGTAGCGATCGTGGTGGAGGAAGTAGTCCCGCAGCGCCACACCCAGCTGCACCGTCAGGACGTCCTCGCCGTGCGCCGCCGCGTACCGCGGCACGTCCGCCAGGTCCGCCCCCGCCTCGTCCAGCCAACGCGCCGCGTCCCGCGCGGAGTCGAACCGTTGCGGATCCCCGTCCGATGCCCGGCCGTCGTCACTGGTGAGCCGGCCCACCTGGACGTACAGCTCCAGTGCCTGCCGGCGGGCCTGCGCCGTCTCCTCGGGCAGGGCGTCGGCCAGCTTCCGGGCATGGACCCGCACGAGGTCGTGGAGGCGGTACCGCCCCGGGCCCGGCTGCAGCACCAGGCTCGCGTCGTACAGCTCCTCCAGCACGGTCTCCGCCTCATCGACACCCACCCCGAGCATCGCCGCCGGCGTCCACGCGTCGAACTCCGGCGTCGGCGCATGTCCCAGCAGCCGGAACGCCCGCTGCCGTGCCTCGCTCAACTGCTCGTAGGACATGTGGAAGGCGGCCTCCACGCTGCGGTCCCCGGCGCTCAGCTCGCCCAGTCGCCGCTCGTCCCGCGCCATCCGCGCCGCCAGGTGGGCCGGCGACCACGACGGCCGGTGCTGCAGCCGCGCGCCCGCGATCCGCAGGGCCAGTGGCAGGCCCCCGCACAGCCGCGCCAGGTCGGTGACCCCCTCGAGGTCGGCGTCGGTGCGCGCCTCGCCGATCAGGCGCCGCAGCAGCCCGATCGAGTCGGTGGCCGGCAGGGGCTCCAGGGTCACGCACCGGTCCGTGTCCAGTCCGGTCAGCCTGCGCCGTCCCGCGACCAGCACGCGGCTGCCCGGACCGGCAGGCAGCAGTGGCCGCACCTGAGCGGCGCTTCCCACGTCGTCGAGAACGAGCAGCAGCCGCAGCCCGCTGGTGGCGTCCCGCCACGCGGCGATCAGATCGTCGCGGTCCTGGGGTACGTCCGCGTCGGCCGTGCCGAGCGTGCGCAGCAGCCGTTGGAGCAGCCGCTTCGTCAAGGGCCGGTCGCCCGCCGGTGAGTGGTGCGTGCGCAGATCGAGGAAGAGGACGCCGTCCGGGTGCTGGGGGCGCAGCGTCCACGCCGCGTGCACCAGCAGCGATGTCTTTCCGACCCCGGCAGGCCCGTCCACCGTCGCGACGGTGACGGCATCGTCGGGACCGGGCGCGGTCAGCGCGGCGACCTCAGCGACGCGGCCGATCAACTTACCTGCGTTTCCGGGGAGTTCGTTCACCGTGCGAAGCGGCCGGGTCTGCGCCGACACCGGCGCGGGCGATGACCGGGGACGCCGCGAGGCAACTGCCTCGGGGGCCTTCGAGGCGGGTGCCCCGCCCGGGGGGACAGAGCCGTCGGCGGTGGCAGAGCCGCGGAGGACGGCCGTGTCGTCGTGCCGGAGCACTGCCGCGTGCAGGTCCCGCAGCGCCGCGGACGGTGCGGCCCCCAGCTCGTCTCGCAGCCGCCGCCGCAGCCCCTCGTACGCGGCGAGCGCCTCGCCATGCCGGCCCGTGCTGTACAGCGCCCGGATCCTTAGGCCCAGTAGCGACTCGTCCAGCGGATGGGCGGCCTCCAGGGAGGCCAGGTCCGCGAGGACCTCGCTGCCGCGGCCGAGCTGCAGCAGACATTCCAGCCGCTGCTGCTGCAAGGACCGGCGCTCGATCAGCAGCCGCTGCCGTTTCCCGAGCGCATACGGCCCGGGCAACCCCGCCAGCGGCTCCCCGCGGAACAGACGCAGGCCCTGATCGGCGGCGGCGAGCGCCCCCGAGCTGTCACCGGCGGCCAGCAGCCGGCCTGTCCCGACGGAGAGTTCGGTGAGGCGTGCTGTGTCGAGGCGGACCGGTGCGGCGAACCGGTAGCCGCCCGGCCCGACGCGGATCACCGATCTGTCCTGCCCCGCACCCGGCACGTCCAGGGCCCGCCGCAGCGCGTACGCGTAGCTCGGCAGGACGCGCCGGCCCGTCGGCGGCGGCCGTTCGCCCCACACTCCGTCGATCAGCTGCTCGTGGCTGACCAGCCGGCCGCCGCGCAGCACCAGCGCCGCCAGCACCGCCTGCCGGCGGGCCGGGCCGATCGGCGCCTCCCGGTCGCCTCGCCATGCCTGCACGGGGCCCAATAACGCGATGTGCAGATCCTCCGGCGCCCCCGATTCCATCTGGGCCCTCCCCCTGGGTCATCACGGATCATCAGAACTTCATCGCTATTGCAGCGGTGAGCACCACAGTTGGCAAGTCAGCGCAGGAACCGCGGTCGTCGCGGTGCCGCACAGGGGACGGCACCGGGGCCGTCGCCTGCGACCCGGCGCCGCGCGCGCCCGACCCGCGGAGGCGCCATGACCCCTGAGGTTGCGCTGCTCCTGGGCCGCTGCGGCCTCGTTCTGTACGGCCTGGACGACGGCGGCTGCCGGATCCGCGTGGCCGGCGGCCCGGTCGTCGGCCGGGTCGAAGGCAGCGCGGGCGCCTGGAGCGCCCGGGCGCGG
The DNA here is from genome assembly GCF_053611045.1 of Streptomyces sp. NPDC054841. Classification (NCBI taxonomy): domain Bacteria; kingdom Bacillati; phylum Actinomycetota; class Actinomycetes; order Kitasatosporales; family Streptomycetaceae; genus Streptomyces; species Streptomyces sp. NPDC054841. Next base: position 8,758 of record NZ_JBSGZO010000195.1, read on the forward strand.
CGGCACGACGGACGTCTGGTCCTGGTCGCCACCGACCTGCCCAGCCGGAACGCGGCGGTGTGCGCGGTCGCCGATCACGCCGAGTGGGAGGACCTGGCACGGGTCCGGCCCGCGGAGACGACACGGAGGTACCAGATGACAAGCATGAAGCGGCGCCACCTGTGGAGCCTGGCCCGAGAGGCCCGCAGGGCGCGGGAAGCAGGCGAGATGACGCACACGGTGCAGCTCTACCTCAATCGGCCGGTGTACGGGAAACGGGCCGTCAGGCGGGCGGACCGCGGGGTCGATGAAGCGATCCAGGCCGTTGAGGGCGCGGGCTGGAAGTGCTGTGGAATCGAGCCGTGGCTCGGCACCGGTGTGCTGCTCAGCTTCGTACGGGCCGACTGATGGCATCGAGCCCGGCCGGCTCCGGCGGGCCGGAGGAGCGGCCGCCCCACGCGGCCTACGCCGTGGACCGGGCGGCAGACCATGGGGCGGGCGCCGCATGGCCGGCTGTGATCCCCGGGCAGCCACAGCCTCGTAGTCACAAGCCCTGGTGGAGCCGCGTACGGGCGATGAGCTCCCGGCGTCGGCGCTGGAGCGTTCTCGCACTGGTCGTGGCTCTTCTTGCCGGCCTGACGACATTCCTCGTCTGGCCGCGGCACCAGACGCCCGGACAAATGGCGTCAGTGGCCGCGCAGAGCCTGCGCGCCTGGCACGGCGTCAACTATGCGGGCGCTGCCGTGGACGGCGATGGCGTGATCACCCGTGTGCGCATGACGGTGGCAAGCGACGGCACGGCGTACGGCACGCTGAGCCGGGATTTCGGTGCCATGGCGGAGATAGCCGTCAGTCCGGGCCGGACGCTGATGCGCGGCAACAAGCAGTGGTGGCTCGGGGACAAGCCGAGCAGCGCGGACTCGCTGGCCAACACCTGGATACTGAATCCTCCGCCAAGCGTGACCGGCCTGCTTCCGGCATCGCGGCTCACCCCTGCCGCACTGGCCGGAGCCGTCTTCGACACAGATGCCGTGAACTGGACGCAAGCCGGAACCGCATCGGTGAGCGGTCACCCGGCACGGGTACTGACCAACGGCACGCAACGGATCCTGGTGGCCGCCTCGTCCCCGTATCGGCTGCTGTCGGTCGGCCTTCCGGTATCCGGCCCGTCCGGCCATCGCGCCACGCCGTCACCGTCGGCGTCGGCGTCGGCGTCGGCGTCACCGGGCACCCGGGGTGTGCTCACCTCGATCCACTACGGCCGGCCACACGGCGTCGCACGGGTCGTGAACGCGGGATCGGGTGAAGCCGCGCCGCCCACCGGCCTGTCGTCCGCCGTCAGCGAGGCCGACGACTCGCAGGTGCAGAGCACGGCCGCGGCCGTGGAGCGGCTCGGTGAGACGGAAGCGAAGCCGGCGCAGCTCAGCGAACGCGTCACGGTTCAGCCGGACGTCAGCGTGCATCTCCGCAGCCTTTCGTCGAACCCCTGTGAAGCGCGGACGTGTTCGGCCATGGTGACGGTCACCAATGCGGGGCCCGGTACGGCCAACGGCAAGCTCACGGTGTCCGTCGCGGGCCAGTCGGCGCTGAATACGACCGTCTCGGTGCCACCCGGGGCGAGCGTGCCGTATACGGCGACGGCGATCAACACGGCGCCGGCCAACACGGTGATGCCTGTGACGTGGCAGGCGGTCCTCTACAACCCGGCCGTCATGGGGAACGATCCGGCGCTCGTCAAGCGGCTCGCCGGACGTGGATTCGACCTCAACAAGCCGGTCATCAAAGAACAACCCAATGGCAAGGCCATCCTGCAGACGCTGGACGCGATGACCACCGACATCGGTCCGAACACCGACCGTGGGCGCCGGGCCGACCGCATCAGCTACGTCACGAGCACGATCGCCAACGTGATCAGGCAGCGGGCGTTCCTGCCGTTCTATGAACTGGTCGTCATGACCGACAACTTGACGGTCACGGACCTGGTCAACTTCAGCGAGATGAGGGACAACACCGCTCGGCTCTCATCTCCTCAGGACATCAGGGTGCTGCAGCACGCGGCCGACCTCGCGCGAGCCGGTCACAAGGTCACGTGGGGCATCACGTACCGCCCCGAGGGCGCGCCGGAGGGCTACAAGGCCGACATCCTGGACCTGACGGCACGGCAGGCCATCCAGCAGGAGACCGTCACCGGCGGCACGAGCGAGGTCGAGGACAGTTTCAAGGAGGCGGTGAAGCGGCTCAAGGGCGAGACCGGTGAGATCCCCCCGCCCGGCTTCGACAAGGTCGCCCGGATCAACATCGAACCGAACGCGACCACGCCCCTGGCCGGCATGTCCCGGGACGACCTGCTGAAGGAGCTTCGCAGGCTCAACCTGCACCGGCACTGCGCGCCCACTGGGCCGCCTGTGGTCGACAAGGTCGTGTTCGTCAACCATCCGCCTGGGCAGGACGGCGTGCCCACGCCGGCGACGAACGTGTTCACCTGTGCCGATCTGCGGCCCCAGCTCACCACGGACCAGCGGAAGCAGATCCTCGACGAGCAGATCTGGAAGGCCAACAACGACCCTGTCTGGTTCAAGAAGTACTACCGCACCGACGGCCACCGCCACGACGCCAAGGCCGAGGAGAACGGCGTCGAGCTGCCGGTGCTGGCCAAGGACAACAAGGGCAACTGGATCTCCAGGGACGCCCTGCCGTCCGGACCGTCGGAGGTCCGGCTCAACCCGTCCACTCTGGACCGCGCCTCGGTCGACCCCAAGCACATCGCCCACCTCGACAAGGTGGCGAAGGATCGCAAAGTGGCCGCGGACCTGAGCAACGCGGAGCGCGCGTTCGAGAAGGAATCGACCGCTGAGACGCAGCAGGCACTCGAAGACGCGCAGGAGGCGTATCGCAAGCAACTCGGTGACAGGCCCAACAACAGCAAGATACCCGAGCAACTCGGCGAGGACGCGGCCAAGCTCCACGTCGTCCCCGAGAAGTTCCCGGGCGCCGACTTGGTCGAGCTCCCGAAAACGGCCAACGGCGCCAATGAGTTCGACCAGCTGTACAAGTTCGACGACGGCAGCTACCTCATCGTCGAGGCGAAGGCCCCGAAGAGCGATCTCCAGTGGCGCAAGGGTGCCGGAGACGCAGAGGGCATGATGGTCAAGCAGGGCACCAGGCCGTACATCCAGACGATCATCGCCGAGATGATGACACGCTCCTCGAAGGACGTCCTTGCCGCGACCGACCTGCTCCGGGCACTGAGCCAGGGCAAAGTCCAGTACGTCATGGTCAAGGCCAGTGAGAACACGGGCACCTACGCTGGGGCCGTGCTGGAACACTTCAAGATCGATTAAGGAGACGGCCGGTGGCCACGACGGTTCCCCGCCACGGATATTCCACGGACGACGTACCCGAAGCCCTCAAGGCCCTCGATGAGGCCGTCACCTGGATGCTCAGCGAGTTCGAAGGGTCGGACACCGTGCGTGCCCAGGTGCTGAGCACCACGCTGACTCTCGCGAAGGCGCACTGCGCGAAGGATCCGGAGGCGACGAAGTTCGAGACCTGGGAAGCCTGGGTCACGGCCATGCAGACCGGATCCGCGTTGTTCTCCGCGGTCACGGCGGGCGCGGGCAGCACGGTGACCGTCCGGATCAAGGGCCAGGAGAAGGCCTTGCCCGCGACCGGCCCCCGGTCCCACCTGAACCCCGGAACCTGGGTCACCTCCTTCTTCCTGGCCATGGTCTGCCGCGAGAACGAGCGCCTCAACAAGCTGGCCCAGGTGCCCGTCTCCCTGCTGCGTGAGTCCGGGGCGGTCTTCGACGAGTACATCTACTCCTGGGTGGAGACCCTGCAGAGCTTCTGGCTCGGCCGGCAGGACGTGGGCGACAAGCTGGTCGCCGCGGTCGACGGCACCAGCCCGGAGGCGGCCCGGTACGCCGACCCGGAGCTGATGGCGAAGATCCTTTATCCGCCGGTCATCCTCTTCTACCGCTATCTCCGGCAGGACCACGAGGAATTCGACATCGCGCTGGCCGACGCGCTGCGGTGGCACAAGGAGTACTGGACCGCGACCGAGGACCGGGCCATGAGCACTGACGGTCTCGTCGCCCTCGGCCCGCTCGCCGTCGCCTGCCTCGCCCGCGACGCCGGCTTCCCCATCGACATCGAGTCCGAGTACCTCCCCAAGTCCCTCCTGGAGTTCGCCTGGGTCGGCGAGATCGACACCTGAGCCCCTGCCGTTCCCGGCGCAGGCGGGACCGCGTCCATCGTGAAGCCGTGGCTACGGGGCGAACGAGGGCGTACGAGGGCGTACGAGCCAGGGGGCAGGGCAGAGCTCGCGGGACCGGACACGCGCCCACGGCCGCGCGCGGTCCTCGCGGGACGGCGTGTCAGCCGGCGACGGCCCTCGGCCAGCCCCGGGCGACCGTCCTCTTCGCCTTCTCCAACTGCGCGTCCGTGGGGAACTGCGGCGTCCCCTCAACCGTCGGCAGCCTCGCGGCGGCCGCCTCGTCGAGGGTGCCGTCCTTCTTCATGACATCCATCAGCACCGGACGGGCGTAGCCGACGAGCCGGAGGTTCTGGCCCTCGACACTGAAGAGGTACTCCTGCCACAGGCGGGCAGCCGCCGGGTGCGGGGCGTGCTTGTTGACGGCCAGCGCGTAGTACTGGGCGAAGCTGCCGTCGAAGGGGATCGCGACCTGCCAGTCCACGCCTCTGCCGCGGAACCGTTCGGCGTAGTCGAGGTTGACGTAGTCCCAGTCGATGCTGATGGGCGTCCTGCCGCTCTCGACCGCGGCCGAGGTGGACTCGACGGGGTTGAAGTTGCCTCTCCTGCTGAGCTCGGCGAAGAAGTCGAGACCGGGCCGGATGTCGTCGAACGACCCGTTGTTCGCCAGGGCTGCCGCGTACACGCCGGCGAAGGCGGTGCCGGACCGGGTGGGGTCGCCGTCGAGCGAGACCTTGCCCTTGTACGAGGGTTTCAGCAGATCGGCGAAGGTCCGGGGACAGGGCTTGACCCGGTTGGCGTCGCAGCCGATGGAGATGTAGCCGCCGTAGTTGTTGTACCAGCGGGCCCGCGGGTCCTTCTGGTTGTCCGGGATCGAGTCGAACGCAGCGACCCTGTACGGCGCCAGCAGGTTCTGCCGGGCCGCAGCCCGCGCGAACGTATCCCCTACGTCGATCACGTCGGGCGCGTTGGCCCGGCCCCTGGTCTTCTTCATGGCGTCGATCTCGTCCTGGCTCGAGCCCTGCGGATCGTCGACCGTGACCTTGATCCCGTACTTCTTCTCGAATCCGTCGATCAAGCCGCCGTAGTTGGCCCAGTCGCGCGGAATCGCGATGGCGTTGAGCGTGCCCTCGGCCTTCGCCGCGGCGATCAGCGCATCCATGCCGCCCATGTTCTCGGCGGAGGTGGCAACCGACGGCTTCTCGGGGGCGGGGGCCGGTGTCTCACCGCATGCGCTCAGGACCGCGAGGGTGAGGCAGGCGCAGACGGCCGCTGTTCGGGCACGAGCTGCAGGCACGATGACTCCGAGGGCTCAGGAACGAGCGGTTGTCACGAGGACGAAGGCGGCGAACCGGTCATCGAGGCCAGGGTACCCGGCCGACTCGGCGGCCGGGTCCCGGCCGGTCACCCCCCGGGACCGGCGCCCCACCCGCTGTGACCAGGGGAACGACCGCCGACGGAAGCCGTGGCCGGGCCCGCGGGGCGCCCCGGGAGGCCGGTCGTGCGGCGACTGCGGGATCCCCCCTCACCATGCCGTGTCGTCCCACTGGTCGATCAGGATCTCGCCGAGGCTCTCCGCCGACGGGGTGGTTCCGTCATGGAGGGACAGTTCGGCCCAGATGACCTTGCCCGTGGGGATGTAGCGGGTGCCCCAGCGTTCGGCGAACTGGGCGACCAGGAAGAGTCCGCGGCCGCCCTCATCGGTGACCTTGGCCCGCCGCAGACGGGGCGAGGTGCTGCTGCCGTCGGAGACCTCGCAGATCAGCGCGCGGTCGCGGAGCAGCCGGAGGGTGATGGGCTCGGAGCCGTAGCGGATGGCGTTGGTGATCAGCTCGCTGAGGACGAGCTCGGCGGCGAACGCGATCTCCCCCAGGCCCCACTCCGCGAGCCGGCGGACGCAGGCGGTGCGGACCGGAGCCACCGCCGCCGGGTCACGGAGCACGTCCCACTGGGCGACCTGCTCGGGGTCGAGCCGGCGCGTGCGGGCCACCAGCAGCGCGATGTCGTCTCCGGGCTGAGCGGGCATCATGGCTTCGATCACCGCGGCGCAGGTGGCCTCCGGGGTGCGGTCGGGCCCTGCCAGGGTGGCGCCGAGGGCCGCCAGGCCGGCGTCCAGGTCCCGGTCGCGGTCCTGGATCAGTCCGTCGGTGTAGAGCACCAGCCGGGAACCCTCGGGCACGGTCAGTTCGGCGCTCTCACTGGGCAGGCCGGCTCCCAGGCCCAGCGGCGGGGAGATCGGCAGCGGGGGGAAGGCCACGGTGCCGTCGGGGTGGACC
>NZ_JBSGZO010000196.1:0-15145 GCF_053611045.1 Streptomyces sp. NPDC054841
CCGCCGTGCGGCTCCGCGCCGTGCGGCTCCGCTCCGTGTGCCGTCCGCACAGGCTGCGCCCGGCGCCACGGGGCGGAATCCTGAAGGAGTGACGATCGACGAGACTGCGGAACGCCTCATCCCGCTCCCCGCCGAACGCGTCGCGGCCTACGCGATGGACTGGCGGCACGACCACGAGTGGACCCAGGGCATCCGCACTGCGGAGCTCACCCGCGAAGCGGACGACGGCGGTGGTTTCGGGGTCGGCGCCGAGGTGACGCGTACCGCGTACTTCCTCGGCAAGCGCATCGACTACGTGCTCCGCGTGGCCGCGTACGACCCGCCGCGGCTGCTGGACATGGTGTCCGTGGCCGGCCCCATGCCGATGCACGTCACGTACACGTTCGCCCCGGATGTGCACGGCACGCTCGCCCGCATCCGCGTCCGGGGCGGCACCGGCGGCTACTACCGGCTGGCCGCGCCGCTCATGGCGCGGAAGGTCCGTTCCTCGATCACCAAGGACCTGCGTGATCTTGAGCTCAACCTCTCGGTCGGGGCAGCGGACGAGAAGTGAGGTCCCGGGTCCGGCGAAGTGCCGCGCATGACCGGCGTGGCCATCATGGAATGGCCGGGCCGACAGGAGCGCCTGGCAGGAAGGGGCGTGCGATGGAGCTGTTCCCGTCGATGCCGCTCGTCGAGTGGCGGGACACCAAGGAAACGCTGCACCGGTTCGCACAGGTCGTCGGCAAGATCCGCCTCGCCGCGAGTGCCCGGCGCAATCACTGGTGGAACGTCCCGTTCCATCTCACCGGGCGGGGCATCACCACCCGTCCCATGGGACAGATCGACGGCAATCCGATCTTCACGATGGACTTCGACTTCGTCGACCATCAACTGATCGTCGCGACACTCGACGGCCGGGCGATCTCGTTCCCGCTCTTCGGCCAGTCCGTGGCGTCCTTCCACGACACGGTCCTGGACTCGCTGGCCGCGCTGGGCGTCCGGGTGAACATCGACGTGCCGAGGCCGTTCGACCTGCCCGACGCCGCCCGCCCGTTCGCCGAGGACACCGAGCACGCGACCTACGACCCCGTGCAGGCCAACCGCTACTGGCAGGTCCTGAGCCAGGTGGCGTCGGTACTGGAGGAATTCGCGACCCGCTTCTCGGGAAAGGCCAGCCCGGTCCACCACTTCTGGCACACGTTCGACATCGCCCACAGCCGGTTCTCGGGGCGTCACGCCGACCAGCCCGGGCAGATCGACCCGGTGACCCGGGAGGCGTACTCCCGGGAGGTGATCAGCTTCGGCTTCTGGTTCGGGGACGACAGCTTCGCCGAGCCCGCCTTCTACTCCTACACCGCTCCCGAGCCCGCGGGTCTGGCCGGTGAGCCGCTGACCCCCGCGTCGGCACGCTGGGCCGAGCGCGGCGGCAGCCACTTGGCCGTGCTGCCGTACGACGCGGCCCGCGCCGAGAGCGACCCCCGGGCTGCCGTACTGGCCTTCTACGAAAGCGCGTACCAGGCCGGAGCCGGGCGCGCAGGCTGGGACATCGCCGGGTTCGCCTGTCCCGGCGGGATCACGGACCCGCACCTGCCGGTCCCACCACCCGTCTGATGCGTCAGCTGATGCGTCAGCGCAACTGCGCCTGCCAGTCCGCGGGGACCTTGTCCCGGGGGCCCGGGGTCGGCTGGGAGGCCGGATGCGAGGTGGGCCCGGGCAACTGCGGGCCTTCGTAGTACTCCCCGGTGTCGATGTTCCAGAACCAGTCCTCGCCCGGCTCGTAGCTGGTCAGAAACGGGTGTCCCGCTTCGCGCGCATGCTTCGTGCCGTGCTGCGAGGGCGAGGAGTCGCAGCACCCGATGTGCCCGCAGGCGGCGCAGCGCCGGAGGTGGAACCACCACCCCGGCCCGTCGCCCGCCAGGCACTCCACACAGCCGGCCCCGCTGGGGGTCGCGGTGGGATCGATACCCGGGATCTGGTCATGTGCCATGTGACACACCTCCACACACCAGTGTGGGCCAGGGCGCGGCTGCCGCGCGATCGGGCGGGCCCTCGGGTCCGGCGTCTCCGACACGGGGCGTCCGGCGCGTCGGCGGTGACGCCGTGCCGGTCAGATCCGGGGGTCGGACGGACTCCCCCCTGACCTCTCCACCAGGTCCAGTGCCTGCTTGACCGAAATTGCGCACAGGAAAAGTCGCCTCGAAATCTCGGTCGCAATCAGCCTGCGTACGGGCGACGAAGGGTGGACCAGGACAAGATTTCTGCCGTTGCGCTTCCAGGAAAGAAAAAGTTCGAGGAGTTCCTTGTCGCAATCCGTGATTTCCGCACAGTCCACCACGAGGCGTGAGTATCCAGATTTCACAGCGACGGTGAGCATGAACCGCAAAGGATACACACTGATTTCGTCGATCTCACCTCGGAGCGCAATGACGAGCGTGCGATCAACGGTCTGGCAGTGGGAGATCGCCAGCGGATCGTTCCACCGGCCGGGGGCGGCACATTGGCCGACGCCGGTCGGATCCGGATGCACCGTGACCGGTTCCGCAAGGTTCATGTTACTGAAACCCCCCTCAGGGATTGACCGCCATGGACGAGAGTCCCCTTCGGCAAGATTGCTGGTGCAGTTCGGCGCGGCCGTCGCGGCGCTGCCAAAATCGCGCTCTACACCTACCGCACAAGCACCGCCAACTGCACCCGCCTACGATCCAAACGGGTGAGGACCGAGGAAAGCATTCATTTTGGTCGTGATGCGATACGTTTTCCCTATCAACTGGCCTCGGCGGCGTCACCGCAATGCTCCATAAGGGTGGATCACGCTCTTCCTGACTGATTCCCGGCCAGGAAGCCGTACGATGTGATTCGCCGGACAAGCCTCGGTCGTTCATTCACGAAACGCACCCGAGCCCAGGCAGGCTCCCTCCCTCCCTCCCCCGGTGTCACCACCGCTGCCACACCGCGCCGGCGGCCCGGATGTGGCCTCGGCGGTCGCTGTGGACAACGGCGCTGCACGCGGCGGTGAGGATATCGGCGCCAGTTAAGTGTCCGTCGGCGCGGGAAATCGTTTCGTCAATGATGAATTCTTACAACACACCGCAGGTCCCCCCTGGCGGGCCGAACCCCCTGCCCACACCGGTTCCTCAGGTCGGAGTCCGTGCGTGGGAACGCCGGCCGGCCCTGGAGGCGTCCGACCTTCGTGCGCCGTCGGCCTCCGGCACGGCACCGGCCGACGGCTCGCAGCCCGACGTGACATCTCCCGGTGCGCATCCGGGCGCACGGACTCCGGACAGCCCGTACGGTCAGGGCGAGCTCACCCAGACACCGCTCTACGGCCAGCTGGTGGCCGAATGGCGGGCACGCGGCGCGATGCTGCCGGGAGCCCGCGACCTGCAGTGGGACAGGCTTGCCTCCAGCAGAGCATTCGAGGAGGAGACACAAAGGACGCTCCGCATGCTGCGGCTCGAGCGGGATCCCACGCCGGCGTCCCCCTCATGGGCGGAGGCAGGGGTGGAATCGAGCGGGAGAGGACGGCCGTCCCCTCCCGATGCCGTCGGGCGCGTGCCGCGGCCCCGATAATAGTTCTGGCGAAAATAGTTCCACCAAATCGTAAATACGCCTGCCGACTCGTACGACGATCGGGACATGCAATCGAATGCATCGCGCCCCTGCCGGTACCCCGCTCCCCGTCGCCACGACCGCGAGGCGGAAACCTTTAGCTATTGGAGCTCATCGTGTGAATTCTGGCGCAGGCGCGAGTCCCGGGGGTAGGCGAAGCGTTTGTGCGTGTGTGGAACCGCGTGAGTTGTGGGAAAGAAATACTGTACTGGCAAAAGCCTTCTGCGCCGGCGACGACCGGGTACGGCTGGCGCAGAGTGCCCTGGACGAGGCGCAGGCCGAGCGTACGAGGTTGCTTGCCGCATTCGCGGTGGTCGTCGGTGACGACGGCACCGTCGCCGGCATGATGGGCCTGCAGGAACGCGAGGTCAGAGTTGCCCGCAGGACGGTAGGCCGGGAGGGGGCCCGCAATGTGGCAGCCAATCTGCTGACGCGAATGACCGACCCGACCGGCGAGATGGGCGGGGAGGCCGGTCCGGTGGCTTCGGAGACACATGCGTCTTTCCCTCGGGCAGAGACGAGTACGGCCGCCGCAGCGTCAGCTCCTTACACAGCACCGACGGACCGGGCGAGCAATTCCTATTCTGCTGCTGCCGCTGAGGAGCAGATGTGGGCCGAGCCGCCTCAGGTATCCGGTCCCATCTGGTCACCGTCGATGGACTCGGTGCTGGTGTGGAGCTGGCACTCCGGGCTGGACCTGCAGGTCGTCGCGAACGAACTCGGTCTCGAACTGAGAACGGTTCTCCAACGTGTGCAGGTCCTCGCGGCCGAGGGTCACCTTGTGAAATCCGACCAGGTTGCTTCGAGGGACTACTCAAGTGGTTCGAGGGACTACTCGGGTGGTTCGAGGGACTACTCAGGTGGTTCGAGAGACTACTCAAGTGGCTCAAGGGACTACTCAGGCCGCCATCGCCGGAACGAAGACACGCTCGCCGAGTTCTCCAACGCGGGGGCCTTCGGCCTGGGCGGATTGTTTTCCAGCGCTGCCTGGACATGAGTCCGGCAGGCGCGGCCTCCGCGGTGAGTCGTGAGGGCCGGTCCTGAAGGGGTGACTCCGTGGCGAGCTCAGTCAGCGCCGACCTGAGCGCCGCCGGCGAGTGAATCCCGACGGCCCGCATGCGCCCCGCCGGGGACTGCGGGGCGAGGCGGCAGCCCCGGGGGTACGACCCAGGCCGCAGGGGAACGTCTTCCCTCCCAGGCCGCCCGGCGGGCCCGGGCGTCGGCCTCCCGCAGTTGTACACACCACTCACAGCCGGCCTCGTCATGCACACGGGGGGCGAGCCAGTACGCGCCGGCCAGCCGGGCGTCGGGGACAGGGATCGCATCGCTGCCGAAGTCGTCCATGCCCGGGCCAACGACGCGATCGAACCGCAGGGAACGGCGCCCCCGGCCATGCAACCGAACCGTCACCAACCGCCGGCAGGCCGCTCCGTCGTGATCACCCGATCGCGGACGCCGTCGTCCCACACCCGCCGTCGCACCGGAACTACGCTCCCCGCGAGGATCAGCCGCGTCACCCGGAGGCTCCGTTGGTATCCCCCGATTCCCCCGACGCCCCGCGCTACGACGGCCTGCGGGCGATGTTCGTCAACTGCACGCTCAAGCGCTCGCCCGAGGTCAGTAACACCCAGGGGCTGATCGACAAGAGCCGGGAGGTGATGGAGGCGAACGGCGTCGCCACCGAGCTCGTCCGCGCCGTCGATCACGACATCGCGACCGGCGTGTGGCCGGACATGACCGAGCACGGATGGGAGAGCGACGCGTGGCCCGCGCTGTACGAGCGGGTCATGGCCGCCGACATCCTGGTGCTGGCCGGGCCGATCTGGCTCGGCGACAACAGCTCGGTGACCAAGCAGGTGATCGAGCGGCTGTACGCGTGCTCGTCGCTGCTCAACGACCGCGGACAGTACGCGTATTACGGCCGCGTCGGCGGGTGTCTCATCACGGGCAACGAGGACGGCGTGAAGCACTGCGCGATGAACGTCCTCTACAGCCTCCAGCACCTCGGCTACACCATCCCGCCGCAGGCGGACGCGGGCTGGATCGGGGAGGCCGGCCCCGGGCCCTCGTATCTCGACCCCGGGTCCGGCGGGCCGGAGAACGACTTCACCAACCGCAACACCACCTTCATGACCTGGAACCTGATGCACCTCGGCGCCATGCTCAAGCGGGCCGGCGGCATCCCCGCGCACGGCAACCAGCGCTCGGAGTGGGACGCCGGGTGCCGCTACGACTTCCCGAACCCCGAGCACCGCTGAAGCGCGTCCTGCGCGCGAACGGCGCACCATGAGGGCATGGACGACGCCCGCCTCGGCGAAATCAGCGCACCCGGGCGGCTCGCCGGGCCCGGTGAAGGCATCAGCCCGGAGGAGCTGGCGCTCGCCGCCCGCAACCACGGGCTGCCGCTGGAGGCGCTGCGCTACGACCTGACACCGCCCGGGCTGCACTACGTCCTCGTCCACTACGACATCCCCGCCGCCGAAGCCTCCGAGTGGCGGCTCACCGTAGGGGGCCGGGTGCGCGCACCGCTGATGCTGGACGTGGCGGCGCTGAGGGCGTACGAGCCCGTCACCCACCGCGTCACGATGGAGTGCGCGGGCAACGGCCGGGCGCGGCTCAGCCCGCGCCCGGTGAGCCAGCCGTGGCTGGTGGAGGCGGTCGGGACGGCGGAGTGGACCGGGGTGCCGCTGCGGACGCTGCTCGCCGAGGCCGGGGTGGAGCCGGACGCCGTCGAGGCGGTGTTCACGGGCGCCGACCACGGCGTCGAGCGCGGGGTCGAGCAGGACTACCAGCGCAGCCTCCCGCTGTCCGTGGCCACCGGCAGCGATCCCGAGGTGCTGGTCGCGTACGAGATGAACGGCTGTCCGCTGCCGCCGCAGCACGGCCGTCCCGTACGGCTGGTGGTGCCCGGCTGGTACGGGATGGCGCATGTGAAGTGGCTGCGGGACATCAGCCTCACCGACACCCCGTTCACCGGCTTCCAGCAGTCGGTCGCGTACCGCTACAAGCAGTCCCCCGACGACCCCGGCGAACCGGTCACCCGCATCGCGCCGCGCGCCCTGATGATCCCGCCCGGGTTCCCGGACTTCATGTCCCGGGCCCGTGTGGTGCGCCCCGGCCGGATGGGACTGGAGGGCCGCGCATGGTCCGGCCACGCGCCGGTCGTGCGGGTGGAGGTCAGTACCGACGACGGCCGTACGTGGCACGACGCCGCACTGACACCGCCGGAGGGCCACGCCTGGGCCTGGCGCCATTGGCACACGGCATGGGCGGCCACACCCGGCCGCCATGTGCTCAGCGTCCGCGCCACCGATGCCGACGGGCGTACCCAGCCCCTCGATCAGCCGTGGAACCGCGGCGGCTTCGGCAACAACCTCGTGCAGCGGATTCCCGTGCACTGCCTGCCGGAGGAGCACTGAGTAGTGCCCGCCGGCCCTGAGTGGTGCCCGCCGGCCCGAGTTGCGGAGCGGCCCGCCATGGGGTTGGTTCGAAGTAGGTGTGGACGTGGTTTCTGTCTCCCCTCCTGGCTTGGGGGTGACCCACTGTGCTGTTCACCGATCGCGTGGACGCGGGGCAGCGCCTCGCCGAAGCGTTGCGGCATCTGCGGGGGACGGATCCCGTTGTGCTCGGGCTGCCGCGGGGCGGGGTGCCCGTGGCGTTCCAGGTGGCGCGGGTGCTCGGGGCGCCGCTGGACGTGATCGTCGTACGGAAACTGGGGGTGCCGTACCACCGGGAGCTGGGGTTCGGTGCCATCGGCGAGGGCGGGGTGCGGGTCATCAGCGACGACATCGTCCGCCGGGGGCACGTATCGGCGAAGGACGTCGAGGCGGTGGAACAGGCCGAGGCGACCGAACTCGTACGGCAGGCGGAGCGGTTCCGGGCCGACCGGCCACGGATCGACATCAAGGGCCGGACGGTGATCGTCGTGGACGACGGGATCGCCACCGGCGCCACCGCCGCGGCCGCCTGCGAGGTCGTACGGGCGCAGGGAGCGGCCCATGTGGTGCTGGCCGCGCCGGTGGCGCCGCCGGACGCCGTCTCGTGGCTGCGCACCGAGGCGGACGAGGTGGTGTGCCTGTCGACGCCGCGCGCGTTCTCGGCCGTCGGGGAGTGGTACCGGGACTTCTCGCAGACCGCCGACGAGGAGGTCGTCTCCCTGCTGGCGCAGGCGGCCGAGGCCGCGCAGAGCGATCCCGGGGGCGACGGCCCCCAGGGCCTCGATCCCCGGGGTGTCGATCCCCGGGGTGCGGAGTCCGAGGGCGTCGACGTCGAGGCGGGCGGCGTCCGGCTCGCCGGGGAACTCACCCTGCCGGACGGGGCCGGAGCGGTCGTGATGTTCGCGCACGGCTCCGGCAGCAGCCGGCACAGCCCGCGCAACCGGTCCGTCGCATCGGCCCTCAACCGGGCCGGCCTCGGCACCCTGCTCTTCGACCTGCTCACCGAGGCCGAGGCCGCGGACCGGGCGAACGTCTTCGACATCGAGATCCTCGCCCGCAGGCTCGCGGGCGCCACCCAGTGGCTGCGCACCCGCGTATACGTTCCGATCGGCTACTTCGGTGCGTCCACCGGCGCCGCGGCGGCGCTGTGGGCGGCGTCCACCGCCGGCAAGGAGGTCGGCGCCGTGGTCTCCCGCGGCGGGCGGCCCGATCTGGCCGGTTCCCGGCTCCCCGGCGTACGCGCGCCGACGCTGCTGATCGTCGGCGGCAACGACACGACGGTCCTGGACCTCAACCGCCAGGCCCAGGCGGCGCTGCGCTGCGAGAACCAACTGACGGTCGTCCCGGGCGCGACGCATCTCTTCGAGGAGCCGGGAGCGCTGGAGGAGGTGTCCGCGCTCGCCCGCGACTGGTTCACGGTCCACCTCACGCCGCAGGCGCCGTGACAAGGCGTCGGACGCCGGCGAGGTTGCACGCACGCGGTGAACTCGAGTCCACCTGACCAGCGAGATTCAGGCGAGCGGCAACCCCGTGTAGTTCTCCGCCAGTTCCGCCGCAGCGTGCGGCGACGCCGCCACCCGCTCCAGCTGCGCCAGCTGCAGCCGCGTCTCGAACGCCGGCTGCGCCGGATCCGCGTGCAGCGTCGTCGTCATGAAGTACGAGAAGTGCTCCGCCCGCCACACACGGCGCAGGCACGTGTCCGAATACGCGTCCAACAGCTCCGTCGAGCCGCTGTCCCGCCGGCTGATCAGCGCCCGGGCCAGCACGATCACATCGGCTGCGGCCAGATTGAGCCCCTTCGCCCCGGTCGGCGGGACGATGTGCGCCGCGTCGCCGGCCAGGAAGACCCGGCCGTGGCGCATGGGTTCGGTGACGTGACTGCGCATCGGGAGCACCGCCTTGGACAGGACCGGGCCGCGCTCCAGCCGCCACCCCGGGTCGGCTTCGGTCGCGAACCTCGCGTCGAGCTCGTCCCAGATCCGCTCGTCGGACCAGTCCGCGGGGTCGGTGCCGTTCGGCACCTGGAGGTAGAGCCTGCTCACCGATGCCGACCGCATGCTGGCGAGCGCGAACCCGCGCTCCGAGTGGGCGTAGATCAACTCCTCGTAGACGGGCGGCGCTTCGGCGAGAATGCCCAGCCAGGAGTACGGGTACGTCCGCTCGTACGCGGTCCGCACGGACTCGGGTATCGCGTTCCGTGCCACGCCGTGGAAGCCGTCGCAGCCGATGACGTAGTCGCAGGTCAGCGTCTGTTCGCGGCCTTCGTGTACGTAACGGATCGCCGGGCTGTCGGTGTCGGCGCCCTCGACGGAGGTCACTTCGGCGCCGAACAGCAGCGGGCCGCCGTCGGTGAGCTGGAGGGCGATCAGGTCCTTCACGACCTCCGTCTGCGCGTACACCATCACGCTCCGCCCGCCGGCGAGGGACGGGAAGTCGACGCGGTGCACGCGGCGGCCGAAGCGCAGCTCGATGCCGTGGTGGGGCATGCCCTCTCGGTCCATCCGCTCCCCGGCCCCGGCGGCGCGGAGGGCATCCACGGTGGCCTGTTCGAGGATGCCGGCGCGCTGCCGCTGCTCGACGTACGCGCGGTCACGGCGCTCCAGGACGACGCTGTCGATCCCCGCGTTGTGCAGCAGCCGCGCCAGCAGCAGTCCTGCGGGGCCGCCGCCGATGATGCCGACCGTGGTGTGCATCAATGCTCCTCGTCTGCTGCCGGGTGGGGATCACGGGGCTCGTACTCGTCGGGACGCGTCACCTTTCCAGCACCAGGGCCAGGCCCTGCCCCACGCCGATGCACAGGGTGGCGAGGCCGGTGCCGGAACCCGCGGCGGCGAGCTGGTGGGCGACGGCGCCGGTGAGCCGGGCGCCGGACGCGCCGAGGGGGTGGCCGATGGCGATGGCACCGCCGCGCGGGTTGACGACGGCCGGGTCGAGCCCCGGCCACTGGCGCAGACAGGCCAGCGCCTGGGCGGCGAAGGCTTCGTTGAGCTCGACGGTGTGCAGATCGCCGAACTCCCGGCCGGCCTTCTTCAGGGCACGGCGGACGGCCTCGACCGGTCCTGCCCCGAAGTACTGCGGCTCGATGCCGGTGACGGCGGAGGCGCCGATGCGGGCGAGCGGTTCGCGGCCGGTGGCGCGCAGACCGTCCTCGTCCACGAGCAGCAGCGCGGCGGCGCCGTCGTTGAGCGGGGAGGAGTTGCCCGCGGTGACCGTCCCGCTGCCGTCCGTCCGGAACACCGGCTTCAGCTTGGCCAGCGCCTCGGGCGACGTGCTGTCGCGGATGCACTCGTCGCGCGCGAGCTCCACGCCGTCGACGGGGACGACCTCGCCGTCGTACAGCCCTTCGGACCATGCCCGTGCCGCGTTCCGGTGGCTGGCGAGGGCGAAGGCGTCCTGCTCCTCGCGCCCGATGCCGTACCGCTCGGCGAGCAGCTCCGCTCCTTCACCGAGGCCGACGGTCCACTCGTCGGGCATGCGCGGGTTGACCATCCGCCAGCCGAGGGTCGTCGAGTACATCTGCTGGTGACCTGCGGGGAAGCCGCGCTCCGGCTTCTGCACCACCCAGGGCGCACGGCTCATCGACTCGACGCCGCCGGCGACGGCGATCGACGCGTCGCCGACGGCAATGGCGCGGGCGGCCTGGATGACGGCCTCCATGCCGGAGCCGCAGAGCCGGTTCACGGTCGTGCCGGGGACGGTGACCGGCAGGCCCGCGAGCAGCACCGCCATCCGAGCCACGTCCCGGTTGTCCTCGCCCGCGGCGTTGGCGTCACCGAAGAAGACGTCGTCGATACGGGCCGGGTCGAGCTCCGGTGTACGGGAGACGAGGGCGCCGAGCACGCCCGCGGCGAGATCGTCGGGGCGCACGCCGGACAGGGCGCCGCCGTACTTGCCGATGGGCGTACGGACGGCGTCCACGATGTACACATCGCGCAGTCGGTCGGTCATGTCAGCTCCTTCATGGGTGCGGCGGTCTTCGCACGCACATCCGCACGGGTGACTCCAGGCACGGTCCCGACGAGTGCGAATCCGTCGCCGGTCACGGGCCCTTGATCACCTTTCCGGGTACGGACCCGTCGGCCGGATCCCCGCCTGCGGACACCTGCATGCCTCCCAGGATGGCGGTGTCGACCTGCCCGCGACGCCTTGTTCGCCAGGTGAACTACAGTTCACAATTGAGTCGCCCCGAGTGTGCGTGCACCCGTCACGCATGTCAACGCCTGGAGAACCGATGTCAGCCACGCCCCCCGCCGAGGCCGTAGGTCCGCTGATGCGCGGTATCGCCGTGCTGCGCGGGATCACCGAGGCGGGCGGCCGGATGAGCCTCAGCGAACTCGTCCGTACGACCGGGCTGGCCCGGTCCACCGTCGACCGGATCGCCGCCACTCTCGCGCGCATGGGTTACGTACGCCTCGACGGCCACGAGGCCGGGCTCGCACCCCGGCTCATGGAGCTCGGCAACGCGTATCTGGCCGCGGTCGGTCTGCCGGGCCCGCTCGGCCCGCTCGCCGAGCGGCTCGCCGAGGAGCTCGACGAGTCGGTGTCGCTCGCCGTCCCCGACCGCGACGGCATCCGCTTCATCCACCAGACCACCCGGCGTCGCGCCATGTCGCCGACCTTCCGCATCGGCGATCTGCTGCCCGCCGAACGCACCGCGCCGGGCCCGCTGTTCGCCGCCGCATGGTCGGACGAGGAACGGGCGGCGTGGCGCCCCGGAGCGGCCTTCGAGGAACGGGCGGCCCGCGCCGCAAAGGACGGCTGGGCGCTGGACGACCAGCTGATCGAGCCCGGGCTGATCGCCTTCGCGGTCCCGGTGCACGACCCGCAGGGGCGGCCGGCCTGCGCGCTGAGCGTCGTCAGCCACACCAGCCGCCACAGCGCCGACTCACTGCGCCGCGCGGTCCTTCCCCGGGTACGCGAGACCGTGGACGCGATGGAACAGGAGCTGCGGCAGGCCCCACCCGCCGCGGAGCCTGCCGCCGCCGGACTCGCGCACTGGACCACCGCGTCCAAGCACGAGCTCGGCGCGGAGTTCGTGGAGTCGCTGGCCCGCGGACTGACCGTCATCACCGCCTTCGGCGAGGGCCGGGCGGAACTCGGCCTCAGCGCGATCGCCGAAGCCACCGGCCTCGCCCGCGCCACCGCCCGCCGCGCCCTCATCACCCTGGAGCACCTCGGGTACGTCACCTCACGGGAAAGGGCCTTCCGCCTCACCCCGCGCGTGCTCTCCCTCGGCTGTCCCCCGCTCTCCCGGACGACGCTCCCGGACATCGCCGTACCGCACCTGGCGGAGCTGGTCCGCCGTGTCCATGACTCCGCGTCCCTCGCCGTCCTCGACGGCGACGACATCCGCTACACGGCCCGGGTCGCCACCGAGCGCATCATGAGCGTCAGCATCACCGTCGGCACCCGCCTCCCGGCGTACGCGGCCTCCATGGGCCGTGTCCTGCTCGCGGGCCTCCCCGCGGACGAGCGCACGGCCCGCATCGGCCGCACCGAGCTGCGGCCACTGACCCCCCGCACCATCACCGACCCCGCCCGTCTCGCCTCGCTCCTCGACCGCGTCCGCCAGGAGGGCCATGCCCTGGTCGACGAGGAACTCGAAGAGGGACTCCGCTCCCTGGCCGTTCCGGTCCACGACCACACGGGCCGTACCGTCGCCGCGCTCAACGTCGCCATGCACACGACCCGCCGCACTCCCGACGAGTGCCTCACGGACGTGCTCCCCCAACTCCGCGCCACCGCCGCCCACATCGAGTCCGACCTCCACATCGCGGGCCGCTTCACCCGGATCCCGGAGGTCTGACGTCAGCTCGTCCAGAAGTCCCACCAGCGCGTCAGGATCAGCATCCCGATGACCCCCGTCCACAGCACCGGCGGTACCCAGCCGAACTCGCGCAGGCCGCTGCGCAGGCCGGCCGGTGCCGGCAGCATCCGGTGTTCGACGGTGTGGCGGGTCACGTAGCAGAACAGGAGGATCGTGGCGGCCCAGGCGAGGGAACACCACAGGCACAGCGCGCTGATGCGGTACAGCGACTGGAACTGGAGCCAGGTGCAGAACGCGACGCCGAAGAGGGTGCCGGCGTTGAGGGCGAGCCAGAACCAGCGGCGGTAGCGGGCGCCCGCCAGGAGGCCGGCCCCGACGCCGATCACGACGGCGTACGAGACAAGGCCCAGCATCGGGTTGGGGAAGCCGAAGGCCGCGGCCTGGTCGCTCTTCATGATGTTGCCGCAGGACACCACCGGGTTGAGGCTGCAGCCCGGCGTGAAGTGCGGGTCTTCGAGCAGCCTGAACTTGTCGATCGTGATGACCCACGACGCGAGCAGTCCCGCCGCGCCCGTGACGACGAGCAGCAGTGCGAAGCCGCGGCTACCGCCGACCGCATCTGACGGGGCGTCGTCCGGTGCCGTCGCCGGGCGCGGGACGCGTGCCCTCGCTTGTGTCTCCATGTCTTTCCAGGTCCCCTCTCCGACCGGTCCTGCAAGGTCGGTTCCCCGACCCTTCGCCCACCTGGGCCGATGCGCACACGCAGTAATCGCCGCACCGCTCAACGCGACGGATCGTCAGATTCCGAATAGCGTCGCGGTTGTCCCTGACCCTTGTTCATCGAGGAGCTCGATCATGAAGCTGACGCTTCGCCACCCGGGGGCGGCCGCCGCCCCGAGCCGCTGGATACCACTCAGGCTCGCCGGGGTCACCCGGGAGGTCGCGCACCCCGCGGCCTGCTGCCCGGCGAGCGCACCCCTGCACCTTTGATCCGTACGGCGTAACCAAGGCCCGGCAGGCGGTCATGCACCCGCCCGTCGGGCCTTTTGGCGTCCGCTGGCGCTTCACCCCCGCAGCTGACGCACCGGCAGCAGGCAGTGCGCCGCCGTCGACAGCATCGCCTCGTCGCCCACGAACTCCCGCAGCTCCTCCTCCGTGACCGGCACCCCGGGAGCCGCCTTTGGCCACGGCCGGGTGGCGAAGACGAAGTAGACATGGCCCCGCTCCTGCACCGCAGCCAGCCACTCCGGCGGCACCGCGCACTGGGCGGTGAGATGAGGCATCGTCAGGACCGCCTGGCCCGCCTCGACAAGGAGACTGACGGGGAGGCCGACGGCCTGGGCGGCGTCCACGTACTCGGTCCCGACCGGCAGGCCCACCTCCTCGAGCAGCTGCCGGGCGGCGGCCCCCACCCCTTCGGGGCCGCCGTCGCCGTCCCCGAGTGAGTAAGCCAGGAGGAAAGGCATGTCGCGCTCGTCGTCAGGATGTTCGCCGCTCCAGGCGATGACGACGAGGGTGCCCAGCTGGGCCGGGCGGAAGGCGCGTACTGCGCTGGGGGTTGAGGTCACGGTCGGACCTTAGCGACTTACCGGGATCCTTCGGGCTCCCATGTCACACGCGCGGGGGAGCTCCGCCACCGATTACCCCGAAGGTGTCGCGCTCGCTCGCTCGTACGCACCCGCGCACGGGACCGGCAGTGGACCGACGGCGGACCGGCCGGTGACGAAAGGCCGACCCGGCGAAACTCCCGTTCCGCCGGGCCGGCCCGGAACCGCACCATCGACATCGCTCATCCAGCGCAATCCACGGAATTCAGTCGGGCGAATTCGTCACTGGCGCTCAGGCACCCAGGGGAAGTCCGCCGAGGAGGTGGCTCGGGGCGGCCTGCTTGACCTTGCCCAGGTCGCCGGTGGCGCCCTTGACGCCGCTGAGCAGCGAGCCCTTCTTCTCCGTGTCCAGCGCCCCGTTCGCGAGCGGCTCCACGGCGGCCGTGGTCTGTTCCGCGACGGTCCCGACCGCCCCGTTGAGGCTGCTCGGAGTGAGTTCGGAAGCGGCGAAAGCCGGGGCGGCGGCACCCGCGGCCACCAGGGAACCGGCAACGACCGCAGCGACCCTCATGGACTTCATCAGTGAATCTCCCCTTCGGCGACGTGTGTCGCACGCGCAAGTGACGTACGGCTCAGGCATATTGCGGATGCTCGTGCATGCCTGTCGTGCAGCTACACGTTCTGTAACGATCCGTCACCGCGCCAGAAACTCCGAAAGCCGGGGATTCCTGCTGTCCCCACTCGAATGAAGCGGCCCGCTCGGATATTCGCATCAGCTGCGGAAGCACGCCAAAAAGATCGTG
>NZ_JBSGZO010000197.1:0-15095 GCF_053611045.1 Streptomyces sp. NPDC054841
TCCCCCAGCTACCGCTGGGGGGTACCCCCACGCTGCGTTGTCGGAGTCGCCCAAGTACGCCCAGTACGAGGGCGATCTCCCCCAGCTACCGCTGGCAGGTGCCCCCACCGCCTTGCGATGCGTCCCCTCGGCCCTCCGGGCCAGGGGAGACCCCATGCATCCGACGCCGCGGCCTGTTCCTCGAAGACCGCCCGGACCGGACCTGCTCGCTGACCCTCAACCGCCGAGCGGTGCACCGCGCAGCCGTACGGCGGAGCCGTGCCGCTCCTTGACGACCTCCAGTTGGGCGGGGATCCGGCGGCGCAGATCGGCGACATGGCTGACGATGCCGACGCTGCGGTCAAGTTCGCGCAGCGCGTCGAGGACGTCGAGCACCTCGTCGAGCGTCTGGTCGTCGAGGCTGCCGAAGCCCTCGTCGATGAAGAGGGTGTCCAGGCGTACGCCGCCCGCCTCGTCGGTGACGACATCGGCGAGGCCGAGGGCGAGAGCGAGCGAGGCGAAGAACGTCTCGCCGCCGGACAGCGTCGCCGTGTCCCGCTCGCGGCCCGTCCAGGCATCGACGACATGCAGGCCGAGGCCGGCCCGTTTGCCGCCGGCGCGGGCGTCCGAGTGGACCAGGGTGTAGCGGCCGGCGGACATGCGCTGCAGTCGTACGGTGGCGGCGGCCGCGACCTGTTCGAGGCGGGCTGCCAGGACGTACGACTCGAGGCGCATCCTGCGCTCGTTGTCGGCGGAGGTGCCGGCGGTGAGGCCGGCGAGCCGGGCGACGCGGTCGTACTCGTCGCGGAGCGGGCCGAGACGGCGCACTTCGGTGTCGGCCTGCCGGGAGAGCCGGGCGAGCTCGGCACACCGGTCGCGGGCGGTGTCGAGGGCGGACGCGGCGTCGCGCAGGGCGCGGTCGGCGGCGTCGTGGGCGCGCTGCGCGGCGTGCGGGTCCGCGGGCGGGTACTCGGCTGCCGCAAGGGTCTCCGGCTCGGCGAGCCGGTCGGCGACCGCGGCGGCCTCGGCGTGCCAGGCGTCGAGCCGGTGCTGGAGGTCGCGCTGTTCGGCGTCGCTCAGCAGCGCCGCGGCGGCGGCCGCGGGGGTGTCGTACCCGGCCCGGAACGCGGCGTCGGCGAGCCGGTCGTCGGCCTCCTTCAGCCGCTGGGCCGTGGCCTCGGCCGTGCGGACGGCTTCGGCGGCATCGGCGAGCAGCCCGATCCGCCGCTCCAGCAGCGCGGCCTGCTCGGCGACGCTCCCCGCGCCGCCGATGACCCGCGCGACCTCGGCGTCCAGCGCCGCCTGTTCCCGGTCGAGCGCCTCCCGTCGCGACGTCCGCGCGGCCGCGCGCGTCTCGGCCTCCTGCCGCGCGGCGACCCGCTCCTCGTACTCCCGCTCGGCCCGGTCCAGGGCCTCCCGCGCCGCATGCATGCCCGCGGCCAGCGCCTGTGCCCCGCCGTGCTCGTGTTCGAGGCCTGCGACGACGGCTTCCAGCTCGCGGACGCCGGGGTCCGGACCGTTCGAGCCGTCCGAACTGTCCGATGCGCCGCCGTGCGTGACGTCCGCCATGGCGAGGGCGGGAATCCTTTCGGCCGCGGCCGGGTGGTCCGTGGGAACCGCCTCCGCGTTCTCGGCGAGCGGTGCGACCGGAGTACGCGACGCGGCGCCCGTCGCACGGCCCGGCCCGTGGGGCGAGCGTCCGTCCGCCGGGGGCGGGACGTCTTCCCCCGCGCCGTCGGTGGCACGCGCTGCCCCGGTGGGCGGCACCTCCCTCGCCGCCTCCCTCGCCGTGTTACTCGCCGCCTCCCTCGCCGCCTCCCTCGCCGCGTTTCTCGCCGCGGTGAACGACTCGCGCACGACTGCCAGTTCACGTTCGGCGTCGGCACGGGCGGCGTCCGCCCGGGTGTAGGTCTCGTAGGCGGCCTCCTCGCGGTCGCGGCCCACGTAGGTGTCGTCGGTCACGGCGGGGGCGGGGTGGTCGGCCGATCCGCAGACGGCGCACGCGGCACCGGGAACGAGACCGGAGGCCAGCTCGGCGGCGATCCCGCGCAGGCGGCGTTCCTTGAGGTCGAGCCAGGTTTCGTGGGCGGTGTTGGCGTGGTCGCGGGCGGTGCGGAGGGTGTCCTCGACGGCCGTGGCGCGGGCCGCGAGACGGTCACGCTCCCGCGCGGCGGCGACACGGCGGCGCGCCGGGACGAGGCGGCCCGCGAGGTGCTCCGCGCGGGTCGCGGCGTCCCGGGCGGCTTCGATGCGGTCCTGGAGGCCGCGGCGTACGGTGCTCCAGCCGGCCAGCCAGCCCTCCGCGTCCTGAAGGAGGTCGTCGTCGGCGCGGCCCTGGCGCTCCAGGTCCGCACGCTCACGGGCGAGCTCCGCGCTACGCCGCTCGGCACGGCGCGCGGCGTCGAGGCCGCCGAGGTCTCCACGCAGGGCGCGCTCCTTGGCGGCGAGCTCCTCGGCGCCTGCGTCCACCAGGGTGGCCGGGAGCATCGCCCTGACCCGCTCCCAGGCGGTACTCGCTGCCCGGTGCTCCCGGTCGGCGTCCTCGCGCAACCGCAGCGCGGGGCCCACCAGTTCCGCCTTGCGCGCCTTGTCCAGCAGGGCCTGGACGCGATCGCGCTCGGGGCGGCGGGCCGCCAGCTCCTCGGAGCGCCGGCGCGCCTCGGCGTGGCGCTGCTGCAGACCGGCCAGCTCCCGCTCGGCATCCAGGGCGCGCCGGGCGGCGGCCTGCCTGCTCTCCGCCGCGGACACGGCGCAGTCGGCGATGCCGAGGGATTCCTGTGCGCCCGCCCGGGCCACGGCCGCCCACGCGAGGACCGAGCCGGCGAGCCCGGGCTCGCCGGGCCTGCCCTCGGGGGCGGGCCAGTCGCCGGCCGCGGTCCCGGCCGCCTGGGCGATCCGGTGGGCGACGGCCAGCAGCCGTTCGTCCCCCTCGCGCACCTGCTGTTCGGCGGCGCGCCGCAGCTCGGCGAGCCGCTCCTCGACCGCGGCGAAGCGCCGCGTGTCGAAGAGCCGGCCGAGGAGCTTGCCGCGCGCCTCCGCGTCGGCCCGCAGGAACCGTGCGAAGTCGCCCTGCGGCAACAGCACGACCTGGCAGAACTGGTCCCGGCTCATGCCGACGAGCTGGGTGATCTCCTCGCCGATCTCCTGGTGGGATCGGCTGAGCGCTTTCCACTCGCCGCGCTCGGCGTCGAACTCCCGCAGCCGGCTCTCCGCCTTGTCGGTGGTGAACCCGGTGCCCTTCTTCTTGGGACGTGGCTGCGCGGGCCGCCGGGTGATCTCCAGCCGGCGCCCGCCCACGGTCAGTTCGAGGCACACCTCGGTGTACGTCCCCGGTGCGGCATGGTCGCTGCGCAGCGACGCACCAGGGGTCTGCCGAGCTCCGGGCACCGCCCCGTAGAGCGCGTAGCAGACGGCGTCGAGGACGGAGGTCTTGCCCGCGCCGGTCGGGCCGTGGAGCAGGAACAGCCCTGCGGCGGTGAGCGCGTCGAAGTCGACTTCCTGCTGCCCGCCGAAGGGTCCGAAGGCGGTGAGGCCCAGTCGGTGCAGTCTCACCCGGCCACCTCCCTCGTGAGGCCCGGTCCGCCTCCGGGCAGTGCTGAAACCGGTGTCGAGGCTCGTCCGTCCTCGGCCGCCCACGCGGCGGTAGCCGTATGTCGATCGCAGCCCGCGCGGCCTGCGCGCGCGCTCACTGCCGCCGTGTTCGACCAGCGGCCTCCGGCCGCGGGCGTCGCGCCCCCCTTCGGCTCACTCACCACCGCGGACCGCCCTGTCCACCCGGACGTCGTCGAAGGCGCCTCTCAGCACCGCACGCTCCTGCTCATCGGGGCCCGCACCGCCCCGCACGTGGGCCACGAAGTCCTCCGCGATCTGGTGGTCGTCGCGGTCGCGCAGCCGCTCCGCGTAGGAGGCGAGGGGGTCCTCGTCCGTCCGCTCGGGGGCGAAGACCAGGCTGAGGGTGTGCGGGAAGCGTTCGGCGAGCCGGGCCATCGGCTCGTTCGGGCGCACGGGGTCGGTGAGCGTCGCCTCGACCCAGGACTGCTCGTGGCGCTCCAGAGCGGGATCGTCCAGGAGCTCTTCGAGCCGTCCATGGATGCGGGCGAGCGGCCGGGGCACCGGGCAGTCCAGCCGCTCGGCCTCGATCTCCCCGCCGGGCCCCAGATCGACGAGCCACATGGTCTTGCGGTGGCCGGCCTCGGAGAAGGAGTACGCGAGCGGCGAACCCGAGTACCGCACGCGCTCGGTGATCGTCTGGCAGCCGTGCAGATGCCCGAGAGCGGCATAGTCGACGCCGTCGAAGACGCCCGCGGGCACGGCGGCGACCCCGCCGACGGTGATGTCCCGCTCACTGTCGCTGGGCTCCCCGCCGACCACGAACGCGTGCGCGAGGACGACGGACCGGGTGCCCGGCGCACGCCCCGCGAGGTCCGCCCGTACCCGCTGCATGGCGGCGCCGAGCACGGCCTCGTGCCCGGACGTCGCCGTCCGGAACTCGTCCCGCACCAGGGCGGGTTCCAGATACGGCAGTCCGTAGAAGGCGACCTCGCCGTGCTCGTCGGTGAGCACCACCGGTGTGCCACAGCCCGCCGGGTCCGTACGGAGATGGATTCCGGCCCGCTCGATCAGTCCGGCGCCGACGCCGAGCCGACGGGCCGAGTCGTGGTTGCCGGAGATCATGACCGTCGGCACCCCGACGCCGGCGAGGCGGTGCAGTGCGTCGTCGAAGAGCTCCACGGCGGCCAGTGGTGGCACGGCCCGGTCGTACACGTCCCCTGCCACCAGCACCGCGTCCACGTCGCGCTCGCGCACCGTCGCCACCAGGTGATCGAGGAACGCGGCCTGGGCGTCGAGCAGGCTCACCCGGTGGAACGACCGTCCCAGGTGCCAGTCCGACGTGTGCAGAAATCTCACAAGACGGCTCCGACCTGCATGTTTCCCTTTCCCCGCCCCCAGAGCCGGCACCCGCCCAGCACGGAGCCTCGCCACAGGCACCGACCACGCTATCTCCCATCGGCACCTGATCCCTCACGGACCTCGGTTTTTCACCCAGGACGGACGCGCGGCCCGGCGCCGGGCCGCGGATCGAGGGTCCGGCGCAGACCCGTCCCGACGAGGAGACGGGGATGGACGAGGCCTGGGTCCATGAGCGGCGCGGCTCCTCCACCACGACGGAGGGCATTCCAGTGGCCGGGAGTTCATCGAAGCGGCCGGGCAACGGCCGGACATGCTGTTCTGCCGTGTCGCCCGCTCGGGGACAACCGGCGGCCGTGGCACGGCGCGTGCGGCCCGTCGGACGGACTCGTTCCCGTGCGGGCCCCCGGCCCGACTGATGCACCGATGCGCCTCAGGCGTCGCCGTACGCCTCCCCGCCGAGCTCCAGTGCCGCCGTCCCGGCGGTCGTGTCGGCGAGCCAGGCGCCGAAGGCCTCGACATCGGCGTCCGGAAGCCCGAGCTCGATCGTCACGGCCTCGCCGTACCGCACGTCCCGCACCGATCGTCCGGTCGCACGCAGATCGTTCTCCAGCTTGCCCGCCCGCTGATGGTCGACGGTCACGGTGGCGAGCCGGAAGCGCTGCCGGGTGAGGGTGCCGAGCGCGTCGAGGGCCTCGCCGACCGCTCCCCCGTACGCACGGATCAGCCCGCCCGCACCGAGCTTGACCCCGCCGTAGTAACGCGTGACGACGGCGACGGCATAACGCACATCCCGGCGCATCAGCATCTGCAGCATCGGCACCCCCGCGGTGCCGCCCGGCTCACCGTCGTCACTGGCCTTCTGGACCGCGGCGTCCGCGCCGATGACATACGCGAAGCAGTTGTGTGTGGCCGTCGGGTGCTCCTTGCGGATGCGTGCGACGAAGTCCTGCGCCTCCTGCTCGGTCGCGGCGGGGGCGAGCGCGCAGATGAAGCGCGATCGGTTGATCTCGGTCTCGTGCACGCCCTCGCGGGCCACTGTCCGGTACTGCTCCTGCATTGCGCCAGCCTATGCGGCGTCACGGGAATGGTCGCCGCGGGCCTTCCTTCGAGCGGGGCATGTACGCAGACGCAGAGACGATCCGGAAGATCCTCACCGAGACCGGTGACACCTGGGCGGTGGTCGGCCTGTCGAACAACAGCTCGCGCGCGGCCCACGGGGTCGTCCGGGTCCTCCAGCGCTGTGCATCGGACGTGTAACAACCGTCGATGAGCGGCTGCAACACAACGGCCGAAGAACCGAGAAACGACCCTCGTAGCTTCTGGAGCACCAACCGATGACCAACGACATCAACGGAGCCAGAAGCCATGAACCGCAACACGGACAAGACGACCGGAACGGCCACGAGGATCTCCCGCAAGACGGCGGTCACGGCGAGTGGCCTCACTGCTGCCGCCCTGCTCGGAGTGTTCGTCACCTCTCAGGTGGCGGACGCGTCGGGTGCTGCCGAGAAGAGCGCCCGGCCCGCCGCCGCCCCGTACGTCGTCAACCACTACGGCGAGGAGAACGCCGACACCGGTAGGGCCGAGCGGCGTCCCGCGAACCTGGTGCTGTCGGAGTTCACCGGGATCAACGGGGTGACGTGGAAGCAGTGGGGGGCCGGGAAGGCGGTCGGCACCGGCGACGTCCACGGCACCTGGTGCGCCGACACCTGCCTCGACAAGCCGCTGAAGGGGACCATCACCCTCTCTGACCCCAAGACGGTCCACGGCAAGCGGGTGTACACCACGTTCACGCTGAAGCTGTCCAGCAAGCCCGGAACGTATGATTCTGAGGACCTCCAGGGCAAGCGCCCGCTGGCCACCGGCTGAGCGCCGGCGCGATCCGCTCACGTACGCAAGGGTCCCCGTCATGCACAAGTCCGCGGCCATGGCCGCCATCGCCCTGGCGCTGATGTCGGCCGTGGGCGCGACCGGATGCGGTGGGCCCGAGCGGCCGGAGGTCCAGGGGCCCGCACCCACCGTCAGCCCGGCGCCCGGCCCGGTCTACATCTCCGACGCCATGGGGCGCCCGTTGAGCCGTCCCGCGAAGTTCGGCCTCACCGAGTTCACCTCGCTCACCCACCTGAGGTGGCGGAACTGGGGGCAGCCGCAGGCCATGGCCACGGGTGAGCTGAGCGGCTCGTGGTGCGGCCCCAAGTGCGACTACCCCGGCACCACCGTGGAGCTGACCCGCCTGGTGCGCCAGGAGAACGTCTCGTACTACACCCGTGCCACCGTACGGTCCCCGAAGCTCGAGCCCGAACGGGCGGCCGAGCTGCGGTCGGTGCACCTGTACGTCCCCGAGCTCTAGACAGGAAACCGCAGACGATGACCGATGTGCTGCTCGTGGAGGACGACGCGTTGCTCCGCGAGGCGACCCAGCTGTCCCTGGAGCGCTACGGCTACGAGGTGCGCACGGCCTCGGACGGGCTCGCAGGGCTGGCGGAGTTCCGGCTCAGGGCGCCGGACGTCGCCCTGCTGGACGTGATGCTGCCGCACCTGGACGGGGTCAGCCTGGTGCGCCGTATCCGTGAGACGAGCCGGGTGCCGGTACTGATGGTCTCCGCGCGGACCGACCCGGTGGATGTCGTCCTCGGTCTGGAAGCCGGGGCCGACGACTATCTCACCAAGCCGTACGACATACCGGTGCTGGTTGCCCGTATCCGCTCGGCGCTGCGCCGGGCTGCCGACTTCACCGGCCCCGGACAGGCGCCGGTGCAGGAGCAGCCGCTGTGCTTCGGCGACATCACCGTGGACCCGGCCTCCATGGAGGTCCGGCGGGACGGGCAGCTGATCGAACTCACCCCCACGGAACGTAAGTTGATGCTGGAGTTCGCCGGCCAGGCCGGCGTGGTGCTGTCCCGGGCCACGCTGCTGGAGCGGGTGTGGGACTACGGGTGGGGCGGCGACTCCCGCGTCGTCGACGTCCATGTGCAGCGGTTGCGCGCGAAGATCGGGCGGGAGCGGATCGAGACCGTGCGCGGCTTCGGCTACAAACTCGTGACCGGCTCCGGCCCCGGTCCCGATCAATCGTCCGAGCGCTCCTGACCGCCATGGGACTGCGAACGAAGATGGCCCTGGTCATCGCCACCATCGCCGCGGTCGTCGCCGCGTTCATCGGGCTCCTGGTGCATCAGCGCACCGCCGACAACCAGCGCAAGGAAGCGGTGCACACGGCGGACGCCCAGCTCGTCAAGGCTCTTCAGGACCGTATCGCCGGCGTCGAGACCGATGTGCTGGTCAACCCACGGGGTCTGCCCACCGTGCTACGCGATGCCGTCGCCGATCGGCCCGTGCGCGCCACCTACCTCCAGGAGGGCGCCGGCGGCGGCCCGGTGATGTGGGCCGCGGCCCGCAGCGGCGCCGACGTCGTCGCCGTACGACGCTCCTACGCACCCCAGGCCCAGGCCCTGAAGGATCTGGATGAGGTGCTGCTCAGCGCCGGTGCGGCCGCCGTCGCGCTCGGATCGGGGCTGGGCATTGCCGTGGCGGCCGCCGCGGGGCGCCGCATCGGCGCCTCCGCCCGCACCGCGCAGCGCATCGCGCACGGCGAACTGACGGCACGGGTCGAGCCCAAGGGCGCGGACGAGATCGCCGAGCTGGCGGACGCGGTCAACACCATGGCCGACGCGCTGAACGCCCGGCTGGAGGCCGAGCGGCGCGTCACCGCCGACATCGCCCACGAACTGCGTACCCCTGTCGCCGGCCTGGTCACTGCGGTCAGCCTCCTTCCCCCCGGCCGACCCACGGAGCTGGTCAGCGGAGGCGTGTACCACTTGCGCCTGCTCGTCGAGGACGTACTGGAAGTCGCCCGCCTCGACGTACCCGGCGTCGAACAGGCCCAACGCGAACAGGTACTCCTGGGTGAGCTTGCACGCCGGGCCGCGGCGGCGACGGGCAGAGACGTCGAGGTACGCGTACACAGCGACGAGGTCGTGGAGACCGACCCCCGCCGCGTCGAACGCATCCTGGCCAACCTCATCACCAACGCCTACCGACACGGCGCCGCGCCGGTGACCCTGGACGTCGACGGAACGGCCGTAAGCGTGTCCGACCACGGCCCCGGCTTCCCCGCCGACCTCCTGACCGAGGGCCCGCAACGCTTCCGCACGGGGGCGCGGGAGCGTGGCACGGGCATCGGCCTCGGCCTGACCATCGTCATGGGCCAGGCACAGGTCCTCGGCGCCCAAGTGACGTACGCGAACCTGCCCAAGGGGGGCGCCCAAGCCACCCTCGACCTCACACCTGCACCTGGCAAGGTCCGCACGTCCACTGACAACAGAGGACTCGGCCTGAGATCGTGCCTGCCCGACCATTGAAGGACAAGGGCCGTCCGAAAACGGAGCAGCATCCGTGGGACGTCCTGAGCGGCCGGTGGATCCCAAGGCCGGTGCGGTGCTTCGGTTGGCCCATGAGCTGCGTCAGACCGGCTCCGGGCCGCGAGGAACTCTCAGGTCCGGGCACGTCCTGGACGGCAGCGGTGATCTGCTCGGTCAGCCGGGCGATCTGCGCGGTGAGGTGGTTTGGATCGCCTCTTCACACACTGGGAACTGCCGGGAATGGCACGCAGCCGATGCTCGTTCCCTCCTACGGCGAACATCCGACCCATGGGAGGCACAGCGTGCACAGCGAGACAGACACCGTCCGCAAGATCCTCAACGATCTCGGCGTCACATGGGCGATCGTCGGTCTCTCCTCAAACGAGCAGCGCGCCGCATACGAAGTTGCGAAGGTCCTGCAGCGCCATGGCAAGCGGATCGTCCCCGTGCACCCGAAGGCCGAGAAGGTTCACGGGGAACAGGGCTATCCGTCCCTAGATGCCATTCCCTTCGGCGTTGACGTCGTGGACGTTTTCGTGAACAGCGACCTCGCCGGCGCGGTCGCCGATGAAGCCGTCGCCAAGGGCGCCAAGGCGGTCTGGTTCCAGCTCGGCGTCATCGACGAGGAGGCGTACGACAGGACCCGCGGAGCCGGGCTCGACATGGTCATGGACCGCTGCCCGGCGATTGAACTCAATTCCCTGCGTTAGCGGGTCGTCGGTTCACGTGGTCGACGTGCTCCCGTCTTCGGCTGTCCCTCCAGGTAGCTGAGCGGCGCTCAGGGCGGCAAGCCGTTCATAGAACTGCACGAGGTACTTCTCCACGCCTTGCCCCGTGCCCTCGCCCTCCGACACGGCCGCAGCCTCGGCACGTCCGGTACAGCTCACCCGTACCTGCCACGAACCGCCCGAGCCAGCGAGCGTAATCACCTCGTCGGCGCGGCCCAGGCCCATTGACCACACGGCCATCTCGCCGCTGATCGATGCGCAATCGGCTTCCGCCTGCTCATCCCATTGCAGACTCCCTGCTCGAAGTCGTCCGGGAACGGGACCGGCAGGTCGCCGTCATCGGACTCCTGGAACCCGAAGCCGTGGTTGCCCA
Organism: Streptomyces sp. NPDC054841; assembly: GCF_053611045.1. NCBI lineage: Bacteria > Bacillati > Actinomycetota > Actinomycetes > Kitasatosporales > Streptomycetaceae > Streptomyces > Streptomyces sp. NPDC054841. Next base: position 10,350 of record NZ_JBSGZO010000197.1, read on the forward strand.
CGTCCGCATCGAGGTGCTGCTGCCGGACAAGCTCAGCCACCAGATCCCCCTTCGACGTCACAGACGGCTGGTCATCGCACTCGCGGTGGAGGCTGGTGCCGTCGGTGCTCGGTCTGCTGGAGGCCTGGGAGAAGAAGGTCCGGGAAGAGGTGGCCCGGCTGCAGGAGGAGGCCGAGCGGGTGCAGGCCGCGTTGGATGCCGCCGCTCGGCGTGCCGCACCGGAACCGAGGACGCTCGTGGAGGAACTCGCGCTCAAGTACCGGCAAACTGCCCCGCCGGGTGATCCCGGCGGGGCAGTTCGAGGTTGTGCCCGTGTCGGCAGGGTGTGCCTGCGTCGGCAAGGCTGCGGCGCAGACCGGATACCAGACTCAGATCATTCCGGGATCTCCGAGCCGAGTCTGCCGGGAGTCTTGGGCACCCATCCGGGGACCTCGGTGACCTGCTTCGGATCGGGCTCGCCCATCTTCACGCGCCAGCCGTCCTCACCGCCCACGCCGTCGAGTCGGACATGATCGGCTTGATCTGTTTGGTGTCGTGGAAGTAGAGCACCACGAGCTGCCGGTCGGTCCCGTCGTCGTAGAAGTCCGCCGTGACCCTTCCCTGTGCCCCCTTGTGGAACGCCTCTGTCCAGTTCGCGGCGGTCTTCTTCGTGTCGCTCGCCGAGGCATCGCTGCTCGCGAGTGACTCAAGTTCCCCGGCCTCGTCGTCGGCGAGCCGCCAGACGAGCTCCTGGGTGATCTGCAGGGACCCCGAGGAGGGGTAGCCGACCACGTGCAGCGGCTTGTGGTTCGCGTAGTCCTCGGCATAGCGCACCGAGGCGTCGTCCGTCGGTGAGCACGCGGTGAGCGTGCCGAGCGCCAGCCCGGCCAGGAGGGCTCCCGTGGCCCGCGTCGCCGCTCTCATTTGGCGCTCGTCGGGCGGATGATCACGATCTTCTGGATCGGATCGCGTTTGCGGTAGTACGAGATGATCTCATTGATCGTGCTCTTGGCGGTACGTCCGTGCTGCGCCACGTAGACGTTGCCGTTGCGCCGGTGGGTCACCACGGCGGCGTGGTTGTAGACGGACTCGTCCTTCCACTTGAAGAAGACGATGTCACCCGCCTTGGCGGCTCTGCGCCGCCGTCCAGGCGGTGGACAACTCGTGCACCGTGGGCTGCTGCACGGCACAGTCCGTGTTGCAGTCGGCGCGGGTCCGCGCCCGAATGGTAGGCCGCGCCGGCCGCCTCGGCCGGGACGGTCGCGCTCGTGAGCGAGGCCGACGATTCCGACGCGGCGCAGACGCTGTCCGCGACGGTGGCCGCAGACACCCAGGTGGAAGCCGCGTCGGCCGCTGTCCCGGGCGGACCGGCGGATGACTCCGGCGCCATCGAGATGGGCGAGGACGGCTTCCCCGTCGAAGATGCGGTCGCCCGGTACGAACGGGTCGTGGACGAACTTCTCTGCGGTCAGTTCCGGGCCCTCGCTGCGGTGCAGCCGCGTCAGCCAGGTACCGAACATGGCCGCGAGGTACGCGAACGGCGAGAAGCCGGCGGCGCGGACCCGTTCGGCGAGCGGGCCCTCGACGACGAACGAATGGCGGCCGCGCCCGCTCCCGCCGGCCGTGCGCGTGAAGAGCGCGGGCGCCACGCCGGCGAGGGCGTCCCGGTGGAAGGCACGGTCGCGGTCGCCGTCGGCGCCGGCGCGGTAGGCGGCTTCCTCCTCGATGAACGAGAGGTAGGAGGACGGCTCGCGGAGGCCGGTGTGTTCCGGGCCGGCACCCGTGGCCCGCGCGTAGTCCCCGAGGATCTCGTGGCTCAGCCGGTTGACGGTCCAGCCGTCGGCGACGATGTGGTGCGCCTTGATGTGCAGATGTGTGACGTCCGGGCTCTCCAGGAGCAGCGTGGCTTCGACCAGGGTGCCGCCGTCCGTGAGCGGCACTGCCGTCGCCATCGAGCGCCGCATCCACGCGGCGCACGCGATGTCCGGTTCGGGCTCTTGAGTGAAGTCGACCCTGCTGACCCGGATGCCCTCGCCCGCCACCCACTGGAAGGGCGTCCCCGCCTTCTCACCGAACCGCAACCGGAAGGTCTCGTGGCGGTGCAGCGCGCGCTCGGTGCACTCGGCGAGCGTGTCCTGGTCGACGCCGCCTCGCAGACGTTCGTGGAGGACGCAGTTGAACTGCGGTGATTCCGGAGCCTGAGAACCGGCGGCCCAGATGTCCCGTTGATAAGCCGTCAGTGGGCTCTGCGCGTGGTCGTTCACATGCATCTGCGCTCCACGGAGAGCTGCTTCGGCAGCGGCGGTCCTCGTCATGATCGACATCGAAGCACGCCACAGACCGCGAGCGTCCACCCAGGAAAACACACCGGACCCCACAGTCTTTTCGGCGATCTACCGGGGTGATCTCTTCCGCCGACCGGAGCGATAAGCCTCCTTCACGCGCTCGCCGCACCCGCCGGAAGTCGTCCGAATCCCGAGGAAGGCGCATGGGGCGGGCGGTGAAGTGCCAAAGGAACGGCGGGGGTTCGCGTCCGTACCCGGCAGCCCGCCGCCGGGCGGATTCTCATGCCCGCACCTCCGCACGCGGTCCGCGCGCAGGGTCGGCGCCTGGGCGAGGACCTCGGGGACGGTCAGGCGCTGATGCCGGCCAGAGGTTCAGCCGGCCTGCCATCCCAGCCCGTCGATGAGTGCAACGACGTCAGCGACGCCTTGCACGCTCGGACGTTGTGCCATGAATCCTCCTTTGAGGAAGACCCATTCAATGGCACGGGGGCACAGAAAACAGGCATAGCGCAACCACGACAGGTGGTCTGTGTCTATGCCTGCCAAAGCACTGCGGAAAGCGCCGCAGCACGTGAACCGCGGAAGTGCCGGTTACGCCGGCGAGGCTACGAACAGGCCGGGAGCAGCGTCAAGGGCTTCGCCTGGGTCACCATTCCATGGCGAACCGGCGCCCGCAGCGAGAACCGGCGAGTTCGCGGGCATCCGGCACCGTGTAACGGGCTTTACTCATAAGTAGATTCAGTCGATTCAGCCGATTCCGTCGATTCAAACGCATCCGGCCAGACGTCGGGCATTGCGCTTCGATGCTCACCGAGCAGATTCGCCCTATCGGACACGGTGTCAACAGCCTGCGGAGCATGGGAAGATCACGTCTCGCGGATGTTCTACTACGTCACCATGTCATGCCGCATCAACATCCGTTCTTCTGTACTGGTCGGCAACAACGACGGGCCTGCCGCCGCAGCCGTCCACGTCTTCCGGTACTTTCATTCATCGTTCAGGACGTTGAAGGGTCAGTAGCCCACTTATGCATGAGCAATTCGACACCACCGGTGGGACGGAGCTGTCCGATACCGAACTGGTCCGGCGTATCCGGGTGGCAGGCCTGACCGGGGGCCGAGCGGCGGCTGATCCGTCCGGCGCGCCCGTTGCGGACGGCGCGGCCAAGGCAGGCGAGGAAGCCCTCGACGAGTTCCACCGCCGACACTACGCCGCCGTACTGGCCAGTGCCCGCGTCTGCTGCAGATCGTCCCAGGCCGCAGCGGATCTGGCGGCGGAGGCCATCGCCGGCGTCCTGCGCTCCCACGACCCGGGAGAAGATCCCGACGCGACCTGGCAGGACAGTCTGCTGGCGGCCGTGCGCCACACCGCCGCCGCCTGGGACCAGGGCCCCCGACGCGCCGAGCTGCGCGACGACTTCGCGTTTTTGCCGGCGGGTCGGCCAGGGGGTGAACCCGTTCCCTCCGACAGCGCACAGGTATTCTCCACCGGCCGCGAACACGCTGCCGCCGTGCGCCCCGTGGGGCCGAACCCGCCCGTCGAACCGCGCCGGGCCACGGCATCCCGGCTCTCCCCGGCCCGCCTCGCCGTGCTCGCTGCTGCCGTGACCGTTCTGGCCGGCGTTGCCATATCCGTCGGCTCCCTGCTCGGCCGGACGAGCCACGATGCCTCGGCCACCGGGCCCGGACGGTCCGGTCTCTCTTCGACCCCCGCTCCGGACCCGTCGCCGACGGCTTCTCCCGGGAGCTCGGCGACCGTGTCCAGCTCGCCGTCGGGGACACCGTCCCCGACCCGCACCACGGCGTCGCAGCGACCGAGCTCCGGGCCCTCGTCGTCGGCGACCTCGTCGCCCTCCGCGCACCCGGACCCCGACGGCGCCCCGCCCACCGCCCACACCACCGCGTTGAGCGCCCGGCCGTGGACCTCCAGCACGAACAGCTTTGCGCCGGTGAGGCTGAATCGCAGCATCGACGGACATCCCCTCATCATCCAGGGAGTCGCCTACCCCAAAGGTCTGGGGGCCCACGCCGACAGCGAGATCACCTACAGCCTCGGCGGCACCTGCTCCGCCCTCAGCGTGGACGTGGGCATCGACGACGAGGTGGGCGCGAACGGCTCGGCGGTCTTCCAGATCTACCGGGACGGCACGAAGGTCGCCGACAGCGGGCTGATGACGGTGGGCCAAGCCGCGAAGCACCTCACTGCCGACCTCACCGGCGGCACCGAGCTGCGGCTCGTGGTCACCGACGGCGGCAACGGGATCGACTCCGATCACGCCGACTGGGCCGGCGCCCTCATCACGTGCAGCTGAGCGGCCATCAAGCGCACCACTGTGTACGGGTGGCTGGGGTGACGAGGCGGACTCGCCGGGGAAGCCGCAGCGATACACCTAGGGCCTGTCGTTTGGATCAGGCCGGCAGCGACATCTGCGGCTACCGCCGCGGGGCGAGCGGGGTCTGGCGCGTGCAGATGCAAGGCGGAG
>NZ_JBSGZO010000198.1:0-12464 GCF_053611045.1 Streptomyces sp. NPDC054841
GTTGCGGGCATGCCCGTACAGCGACTCGACGTCCGCGGGCTTCAGTACGCCCCCGAGCCGGGCGAAGGAGGCCACCTCTCCCTCGGAGAAGATACGGACGTCCGGCGGCGTGGGGACGGCATCGAGCCGGGTCGCTCCGACGACGGCGAGCACCGGGCGTACCGCCGTGGCCAGCGCGAGCGAGGCCCGCTCGGCGCCGCGGCGGGCCCAGCGGAGCTCGGGCCGAGGCTCGTCGCGGCCCGCGGCGGCCAGCTCTCCCGAGATCCGTACGCGCCGTTTCCGGGCCGCGAACGTCCGTACCGCCAGCACCCCCGCCGGGCCGATGGCCAGATGGTCGATGCGGCCCGCGCGGCTCACATCACCGGGCAGCGGCACCGAGTGGATCACCCGCCAGCCGGCGTCCTCCAGCCGGTCGAACTCCGCACCCAGCAGCTCGTGCGCGGCCAGTTCGGCGCGCCTCGGGTCCCGGCGCCGCTGCCCGCCGCCGCTCGCCCGGGCGAGCGCGAGGGCGAGGTGCAGCGCCTCCCCCGGCCGGTTGGGCGCCAGATCGTCGTCGGGACGGAGGAACAGCCGCGCGAGCTCGTCGGCGGTCGGTACCGGCGGCGGGCCGACGGTCACCTCGCCGGTGACGTACGGGGCGAGCGCGGCGAGGACCTCGTCGCGGAACTCGCCGAGGACCAGGCTGACCCGGTGCGACTCCTGGTCGTACCAGGCCACGTGCCGCCCGCCGGGAAGGCTGACGTACAGCCGCGAACGACCGTACGCCGGTGCCGGTGTGACGCGCAGTCCGGTCATCCCCGTCATCACCCCCCTCGACCATGGGAGCAGCCACGGCACGGCGGGGGCAAGAGTCCTGCCGAGGCGTGGCGGCGCTTCTTCGGCTCACACGCACAGCGTGGTTGTCGCGGTCGTGGTGCACACTCTCCCCAAGTACCTGGCTCGCGGGAGGGAACAGCGTGTTCACGGGGATCGACGAGGTCGACTGGGCCTCGATGGTGCATGCGTACGGTCCGGCGGACGATGTCCCGGGACTGTTGCGGGGGCTTGCCTCGGCGGATCCGGCGGAGCGCGAGAGCGCGCTCGACGGGATGTACGCAGCGGTGCACCACCAGGGCGATGTCTACGACTCGACGCTGGCCTGCATCCCCTTCCTGCTGGAGCTCGTCGCCAGTCCCGAGGTCCAGGACCGGGGCGCCGTCGTGGAGTTGCTCACGAGCATCGGGGGCATCGACCTGGACGGCGACGACGAACTCGATCCGGAGGACGAGGAGTTCGAGGACGCCGCGAACTATGCGATGGCGGCGGCCGCGGTGGCGGCGGGCGCGGATGTGTTCCTCGGCCTGCTCAGCGACCCGGACCCCGGCGTGCGGCTGGCGGCGCCGTGCGCGCTGGCGATGCTGCACGGCGAGCCGGCGCGGGTGCTCGCCCTGCTGCGGGACCGGCTGGACGCGGAATCGGACACGGAGGTGCGGCTCGCGCTGGTCGAGGCGGTGGGGCGGATCGCCCTGCGCCACGAGCCGCTGCGCGCCGAGGCGGTCCGGTGGCTGACGACTCTGCTGGCTCCGCACCATCCGCCGGGGCTGCGCCTGTCCGCGCTGGCACAGTTGGCGCGGTGCGCCCCGGGACGCCTCCCCGACGACATCGCCTCGACGGCGACGGCGCTGCTGCGGGCGGCGGACGGGGGTGCGAGTGCGAGTGCGGGTGCGTGCGCGAGTCCGGGTGCGAGTCCGGGTGCGGGTGCGAGTCCGGGTGCGGGTGCGGGCTCTTGTTCGGGCGGGGGTACGGACCCGGGCGGTGAGGGGGGCGGGCCGGGGGCGCCGTGGGCGGACGATCTGCTGCGGACCCTGCACTCGGCGCTCGGCGACCGCGTCGGCGACCGGATCGCCCTGCTCACCGGCCAGTTGACCAGTGCCGACCCGGTGCAGCGCACGGACGCCGTGTGGATGTGTCACGGCCTGATCCGGGCCTGGCGCGGTTCGTACGACGAGGTCGTACGGCTCGTCGGGGCGCAGCTCGGCGACCCCGACGCGCGGCTGCGGGCCGCCGCGGCGATCCTGCTGGAGAGCCTCTTCGGGCTGGCGCTGCCCGCGGCGGACGCGCTCGCGGACCGGGTCGCGCGGAGCGGGCTGCTCCGTGAGGGCGGCGAGGGTGGCGAGGGTGATGAGAGCGGTCAGGGCGACCACCACGCCCTGGTCGCCCTGGCCAGACTCGGTGACCTGCGCGCCGTCCCGGCGCTCGCCGTGGCGCTGGAGCAGCCGGACCTGCCGCGTGACGTGGCGTTCGCGGTGTCCTATCTGGGCGCCGCAGCCGCGCCGCTCACGCCGGTGCTGCGCCGTCGGCTCGGCGAGGTCGCACTGGACGAACAGCTCTCCGACCGGGCGGCCCCGCTGCTGCACGGGCTGGCTGCCCTGCGGGCCGTCGAGGCGCTGCCCGAGGTGCTCCGGGTGCTGCGGGGCGCCCCGGTGCAGGGCGGCGAGTGGGCGACCGAGGCGGCGCTGCGGGCGCTCACGGCGTTCGGCCGCGCGGCACTTCCGGCCGCGCCGGAGCTGCGCGAGCTGCTGCGCAGCCCGTACTCGTCGGTGGCGACGGCTGCGGCGCGGGCGCTGTGGGCGGTCGCGGGCGACGCGAGCGACGGGGGCGACGCGGGCGACACCGGTGCCGTCCTGCGGGTGCTGCGCGAGCTGCTGATGGCGGACGGCCCCGACGAGCGCCGGGCGGCCGCGGCGGCGCTGGGCTTCGTCGGCCCGCGGGCGGCGGACACCGCGCCCGCGCTGCGCGAGCTGCTCAGCTCGCGGGAACGCTGGCTGCGCATGGACGCGGCGGTGGCGCTGTGGCGGGTCACCGGGGATGCCGGGGAGGCACTCCCGGTGCTGCGCACGGCTTGGGAGGAGAACCGGTACGGGCGCGTCGAGGTGGCCGAGTGCCTGGCCGAGATGGGCCGCGCGGCGTCGGACGCGGCGCCGCTCCTTCGCGCCGAGCTCTCCCGTCCGCGCCGCCACAACGTCCTGGACGGCGGCTCCGGGAGCCACGACATCGAACAGGACGAGCGCTTGCTCGCGCTGTGCCGTGCGGCGCTGTCGGGGCGGGGCGGTCGGGCCGGGGCGGGCCTGTAGAGCGGTACGGCGTGCCTCCGGCGGGGGGTGCGGATTGGGTGCGGCGTGCCTCCGGCGGGGGTGCGGTGACGGTGTGCCCTCTGCCGTGGCGGCGGCCGGTGTGTCCGTCCTCAATCGCCGGACGGGCTTGGTGTGGCTGCTGCCGGTGAGTAAGGTGCGGTGCGCTTCCGGCGGGGATGCGGTGAGGGTGTGTCCGGTGCGGTCCGGGCGGCCTGTGCGTCCGTCCTCAAGCGCCGGACGGGCTCGGGGTGCGCTGGTGGGGGGTGGGGCGGGGCCCCTCCGGGCTCGACTCCTCGGGGCGGCATCCGGCCCCGTACCCATGTGCCCCGGCACGATGCCACCCCTGCGGGGCCGACCCTGCACGGCCCCGCCCCGGGCCGTCCGCCGACTGCGGGCCGGTGGGGGTGGGTCCGCTGTGGCCCGGGTCCGGCTCGGATGCCGGGTACGGGCTCGTGGGTCCTGCGGCCCGCCTTGGCCCGGGTCCGGCTCGGGTCCGGCTCGGGTCCGGCTCGGGTCCGGCTCGGGTCCGGCTCGGATGCCGGGTGCGGGACGGTCGTCGGTCCGGTGCCGAATAAGGTTTGCGGGACGACCGAGCGGCCGCGGCTCCGTCCGACCGCCTGCGGTAGCCCGGCCGAGAATGGTCACCGCACGGACGGCATCATCTTCCTCGCGGCCTCGTCCCGGCCGTGAAGTGATGACTCGCAGCACCACCAGGGAGCCCCTTGAGCCCGTTCCGCACCGTCTTCGGCGCAGCGCTGGCGGCCACGGCCGCCGGGCTGCTGCTGTCCGGCTGCCAGGACGCGGGCGGGCTGGAGAGCGCGGGCGCGACCCCGACCGCCATCGGCCCGGTCGAACTGTGGCCCGAGCTGCCGCCGATCTCCGCGCCGCCGGTCGACTACGGCGAGAGTGACACTCAGCACGTTCCCGGCGTCAAGGTGCCGGACGGCGATGTCCGCACCGTGGACCCGGTCGCCGTCGTCCAGGCCGAGGTGAAGGCCGACCCCGGCGAGGTCACCGGCGTCGACGGGCTCTACGCCCGGACCGCCCGGCAGATCCGCGACTGCGGAACGAAGCCGAAGGCCTGCCCGATACTCAAGCCGTACTACCGGGACCCCACCGGCGACGGAAAGGACGAGCTGATCGTCGGCATCACCCTGCCCGAACACCAGACCGCGATTCGCATCTACTTGCCGGAAAAGGGCGGGCTGACGCGCATCTTGGCGCACACGGAGCCGATCGTCAGCGTGGAACTGGCCGGGCGAAACCTGATCACACGCGCCGTTTCGGCGGGCATCCCCGGCTACGAGTACCGGACCGCCTGGTCCTGGGACGAGCAGCAGCGCACGATGCTCCCCACCCGCGACGAGATCGTCCGGGTCAAGCCCGGCAAGCCCGGCAGCCACGAGCCGTCGGCGGACGCCCGATGACCAGTCGCTCCTCACTGCGCCGCAGGCGGCCGCGGCTGCCCTCCTGGACCGCGACGCTGACGTGGAAGGCCGCGGTCTTCATCACCGTGATGTGCTGCGCGCTCGCGGCACTGCTCGGTGCGCTGGTGCATGTGTCGGTGACCCAGCAGACGGTGGACCAGGCCCGCGAGAAGGCACTGTCCCGACTGGAGGACGTGACGCAGGCGTACGAGGCGGGCGAGCCGGTCGGGCGGTTCGGTGCGGTGGATCCGCGGGGGATGCCGGGCGAGCTGCGGGCTCTCGCCCTGCGTGGGCAGCGCGGCACGGTGGTCGCCGACTTCAAGGGTCGGCCGACGATGTGGGCGGCGGGCCCGGCGGACGGCCGCGCGATCGCGGTGCGCATCGACTACACGCTCAGCGCGAGCACGATCTCCGGCCTGGACCGGGCGATCCTCGGCTCCTCGGTGCTGGCGATCGGCGCGACGCTGCTGGTGGGGGCGTTCGCGGTGACCCGGGTCACCCGGCGGCTCCATCTGACCGCGCAGGTGGCGCGACGGATCAGCGCGGGTGATCTGGACGCGCGCGTCAACGATCCCCGTACGAAGGACCCTTCACGCCCCGAGGACGAGGTGGCCACGGTCTCCGGCGCGCTGGACACCATGGCCTCCACGCTCCAGGGCAAGCTGCTGAGCGAGCAGCGTTTCACCGCCGACGTGGCGCACGAACTGCGTACCCCGCTGACGGGGCTGTCCGCCGCGGCCGAGCTGCTGCCGCCGGGCCGCCCCTCCGAACTGGTGCAGGACCGGGTGCGGACGATGCGGGCGCTCACCGAGGATCTGCTGGAGATATCGCGCCTGGACGCGGGCGGTGAGACCGTCGATCTCGACATCCACGAACTGGCTCCGCTGGTGGAGCGGCTGGTGCGGATGGTGCGGGCCTCCGGTGCGGAGACGGAGCTGCGGATCGTGGACCCGGCACGGGTCGAGACCGACAAGCGCCGGCTGGAGCGGGTGCTCGGCAATCTGATCGCCAATGCCCACAAGCACGGGGCTCAGCCGGTGACGGTGTCGGTGGACGGGCCGGTGCTCTCGGTCCGCGACCACGGCACGGGCTATCCGGAGTATCTGCTGGAGCACGGCCCGCAGCGGTTCCGTACGGAGTCGGGCGGCAAGGGCCACGGGCTCGGACTGACGATCGCGGTGGGGCAGGCCGCGGTGATCGGCGCGGAGCTGGTGTTCGCCAACGCGCCGGAGGGCGGGGCGGTCGCGAGGCTGACGCTCCCCGAGTACGTCCACCTCGCGGACTGCCCGGACGCCACTGCTCCATCGGGCCTCGCGGCTTCATCGGGCTGCTCGAAGAACGGCGAACCGGCCGCGCAGGGCGCCGACACCGACACCCCCGCCGCCGACATGGAGCCCATTACGTCCACGGATAAGCGGACATAAGATGCCCTCTTGCTACGTTGCGGGGCATGACCGCAACAACAGCGGACGCTCCCCCACCCGCACTTCACCCGCCGAAGCAGCGGGGTGTGGAGCTCTCGCTCCTGGTCTGCGCCGTCCTCATCTCCGTCTACGGCTACGTCGGTGTCGGCCTCGCCAGGAACGGCGCCGTCCCGCCCGATGCCGTCGCCTATGGCGCGGGCCTCGGTCTGCTCGCCCTGGTCGCGCATGTCGCCGTGCGGATCCGCGCCCCGTACGCGGACCCGCTCCTGCTCCCGATCGCGGTGCTCCTCAACGGCGTGGGGCTGGTGCTGATCTACCGGCTCGACCTGGAGACACCCGGCAACCGGGCCGCCCCCACCCAGCTGATCTGGTCCACACTCGGCGTCGCGCTCTTCATCGCGGTCGTCATCCTGCTGCTCGACCACCGGATCCTGCAGCGGTACGCGTATCTCTCGGTCGCCGCCGCGCTCGGTCTCATGATCGTGCCGATCCTCTTCCCGGCGGTGAACGGTGCCCGGATCTGGATCCGGATCGGCGGATTCTCCTTCCAGCCGGGCGAGTTCGCCAAGATCCTGCTCGCGGTGTTCTTCGCCGCCTATCTCGCCGCCAACCGCAACGCCCTCGCCCACACCGGCCGCCGGATCTGGCGGCTCCAGCTCCCCACCGGCCGGGTACTCGGCCCGATCGTCACGATCTGGCTGGTCAGCGTCGCCGTCCTGGTGCTGGAGCGGGATCTCGGCACCTCGCTGCTGTTCTTCGGGCTCTTCGTGATCATGCTCTACGTCGCGACGGGCCGGACCGGCTGGATCGCCGTGGGACTGCTGCTCGCGGGCGTCGGGGCGTTCGCCGCCGGCGCCCTCGAACCGCATGTGCACAGCCGTGTCGAGGACTGGCTCGATCCGTACGCCTCCATCGACGCGGGCCAGGGGCCGAGCCAGCTGGCCCAGTCGATGTTCTCGTTCGCCGCCGGAGGCGTCTTCGGCGCCGGGCTCGGCGCGGGCCACTCGGTCCTCATCGGCTTCGCCGCCAAGTCCGACTTCATCCTGGCGACCGCCGGCGAGGAGCTGGGGCTGGCCGGACTCACCGCGCTCTTCCTGCTGTACGCGCTGCTGGTGGCCCGCGGCTACGGCGCGGGCCTCGCCCTGCGCGATCCCTTCGGACGCCTCCTCGCCGTGGGTCTGGCCGCCATTCTCACCGTCCAGGTCTTCGTGATCGCGGGCGGGGTGATGGGGCTGATCCCGCTGACCGGAATGGCCATGCCGTTCCTGGCGCAGGGCGGTTCGTCCGTCGTCACCAACTGGATCATCGTCGCGCTGCTCATCCGGGTCAGCGACTCGGCGCGCGCCCCGCACCCCGAGCCCGTGGAGACCGGGGTCATCGCACCCGCCGCCGCGCCCGCCGCCGCACCGGGCGCCCCCGAGGAGGCACGATGACCGGCTACATCCGGCGTGCGGCCGCGCTCTGTCTGCTGCTGCTCGTCGCGCTGCTCGTGAACGCCGTGCGCGTACAGGTCCTCCAGGCCGGCGAGCTCAACGCCAGCCCGGCCAACCGGCGCCCGGAGATCGCCCGTTACGACGAGCCGCGCGGCGACATCATGGTCGGCTCGCAGCGCATCACCGGCTCCATGGACACCGGCCAGCAGCTGCGGTACGAGCGCTCGTACCGGCACGGCCCGATGTACGCGCCCGTCACCGGCTTCGCCTCCCAGACGTACGGCACGACGCTGCTGGAGCACGCCGAGGACCCGATCCTGTCCGGCACCGATCCGCTGCTCGCCCCGCTCCCCTTCTGGAACGACATCACCCGCTCCGAGCGGCCCGGCGGCAAGGTCGTCACCACCATCAAGGCCTCGATGCAGCAGGCCGCGTACGACGGCCTCGACGGGCGGCGTGGCGCGGTCGTCGCGCTCGAGCCGTCGACCGGCAGGATCCTGGCGCTCGTCAGCAGCCCCTCGTACGACCCCGGGGTGCTCTCCGGCAACAGCGCGGCCGTCACGGCCGCCTGGAAGCGGCTCAACGGGTCGCAGAGCCGTCCGATGCTCAACCGGGCCATCCGGCAGACGTATCCGCCCGGTTCCGCCTTCAAGATCGTGACGGCGGCGGCGGCGCTGGAGGCCCGGGTCGTCACGGATGTGGACGCCCCGACCGACACGCCTGATCCGTATCTGATCCCGGGCACGCGGACGAAGCTCCCCAATCCGGTGCCCGGCTGCGAGAAGGCGTCGCTCGTGTACGCGATCAAATGGTCGTGCAACACGGTGATGGCGAAACTGGGGACGAAGGTGGGGCTGGAGGGGATGCTGGAGACGGCGGGCCGGTTCGGGTTCAACGACGGCGGGCTTCGGATTCCGTCCCGGGTCGCGGTGTCCAACTTCGACCGGCGGATGAGCGTGGACCAGCTGGCGCTGTCGTCCATCGGCCAGTTCGACACGAGTGCGACGCCGCTGCAGATGGCGATGGTCTCGGCGGCCGTCGCCAACGGAGGGGAGCTGCCGTACCCGCATCTGGTCGAGCGGACGACGACCTGGGACGGCGACACGGTCCGGGAGACGCCGCGGCGGTCGTATCAGCGGGCGATGAATCCGGTGACGGCGCAGGAGCTCCAGCAGCTGATGGTCGAGGCGGTCGAGAAGGGGACGGGCACGCGGGCCCGGATCGACGGAGTGACGGTCGGCGGGAAGACGGGCACGGCCCAGAACGGCGTCGGCAACCGCGGCACGCCGTACGCCTGGTTCATCGCCTGGGCGCAGAAGCGGGACGTGAGCCGCCCGGCGGTGGCGGTCGCGGTGGTCGTCGAGGACCCGGAGGCGGCCGGCGCCGAGATCAGCGGCGGGGGCGACGCGGCGCCGATCGCGAGAGCGGTGATGGTGGCGGCGCTGCACAAGCCCTGACCGGGGTGCCGGTCTGCGGATGCGAGTGCGGAAGGGGACGCCAGTGCGGATGCGGGGCGTGCGGTCGGTCTCGGTCCTCGGAACGGGGCGGACGGCCGGGCTACGGCCGCTTATCGTGCGGCCATGACGACTGAGCAACCGGCCTACGAGCTGGCCCAGGTGAACATCGCACGGCTCGAATTCCCGCTGGACTCCCCCGAGTTGAAGGACTTCGTCGACGCGCTCGACCCGGTGAACGCCGTTGCCGACGAGGCCGACGGCTTCGTCTGGCGGCTCCAGAGCGAGTCCGGCAACGCGACGGACGTACCCGTCTTCGGCGACGAGTGGCTGATCGTCAACATGTCGGTGTGGCGCGACACCAATGCGCTGACCGCCTTCGTGTACCAGGGACAGCACCGCGAGCTGCTGTCGCGCCGCTACGAGTGGTTCCAGCGGGTGGAAGAGGCGATGACCACGATGTGGTGGGTGGAGGCGGGCCACCGCCCGACCGTGGAGGAGGCCGAGAAGCGCCTCCTCCGTCTGCGGGAGCACGGCCCGACACCGTACGCGTTCACGCTGCGGACGACATTCCCGCCGGGGGCGGAGTGAGCTGCCCCCGCTTCGGGGGGCGGCTGCCTTGGCCGGTCCCGGTCGGCAGATGCGCCGGCCCGCCGCTGGTCAGGCGCGAGACTGGCGCCGGTTGATCGCGGTCAGGTCGATGTCAATGTCGAACGGGGCGGTCAGCTTCAGCCGGTCATGGCAGATCTGCGCTTTGCCGTAGGCGCCGGTGGCGGGGTCGAGTTCGTAGACGTAGACCACGGGGAGACCCCCACTGTCTTCCACTCGCCAGAAGTGGGCGATGCCTGCCTGAGCGTATTTCAGGGGCTTGACCTCGCGGTCGCGTCCTTCGGAGTCCTTTGAAACGACCTCAATGGCGAGCACGACGTCCTCAGGGAGGAGCCGGGTCCCGCGCTCGCCGGTGTCGGCCCCGGCACGGACCACCAGGACATCGGGCTCCGGCCGGTTGTGCTTGTCCAGCGTGACCGTGAATTCCCGGAACACGTCAAGCTCGTCCGGAACCTGGTCGAGCAGCGTGTTCTCCAGCAGCCGCATGGTCAGCATGTGGAACTTGGTCTGCGGACTCACGAAGACGAGGCTCCCGTCGATCAGCTCCGTGTGCGGAGGCAGGTCCGGAAGCAGGTCCAGGTCGTCCGACGTCCAACCGCCGACGGGCGGGCGCGGCCATGCGTACTCCTCGTCCAGCCCGTACTCGCGTGCGGCGCTCATAATCGCTCCCATGCGGCGGAGTCTGCCTGGCACGACCAGCGTACCCAGCAGGAATCGAGGAGCGTCCTCCAAACGGGTGATCATCGGCCGCAGGTGAGGTCCCGTCGCAGCTCAGGACGCCCCGCCCTCCACGATCGCCTCCTCCACCTCCGCCACCCGTTCCGCCTCCTCGGCCGCGAAGCGCTCCCGGTCCAGCTGTTCCGCGAGCTCCTCGTCCTGGGTCATCAGCAGGTCGAGGTTGGAGTCGCCGAGTTCGAAGACGCCCATGTCGACGTACGCCTTCTGCAGCCGCTCGCCCCACAGGCCGATGTCCTTCACGCACGGCACGATCCGGCTGAAGAGCAGCTTCCTGAAGAGGTGGAGGAATTCGGACTGCTCCGTGTACTCCTCCGCCTCCTTCCGCGGGATACCGAAGTCCTCCAGCACCTCCAGGCCCCGGATGCGGTCACGCATCAAGTAGCAGCCCTCGATGACGAATTCCTCGCGCTCGCGCAGCTCCGCGACCGTGAGCTGCTTGTAGTAGTCGCGCAGCGCCATCCGTCCGAAGGCGACGTGCCGGGCCTCGTCCTGCATGACGTACGCCAGGATCTGCTTGGGCAGCGGCTTGTCGGTCGTGTCGCGGATCATGCCGAAGGCGGCGAGGGCGAGGCCCTCGATGAGCACCTGCATGCCGAGGTACGGCATGTCCCAGCGGGAGTCGCGCAGGGTGTCGCCGAGCAGACCCTGGAGGTTGTCGTTGATCGGGTAGAGCATGCCGATCTTCTCGTGCAGGAAGCGCCCGTAGATCTCGGCGTGCCGGGCCTCGTCCATGGTCTGGGTGGCGGAGTAGAACTTCGCGTCGAGGTCGGGCACGGATTCGACGATCCGCGCGGCGCACACCATGGCGCCCTGCTCGCCGTGGAGGAACTGGCTGAACTGCCAGGAGGAGTAGTGCCGGCGCAGCTCGCCCTTGTCCTTCTCGGTCATCTTCGACCAGTGGCGGGTGCCGTAGAGGCTGAGGGCTTCGTCGGGCGTGCCGAGCGGGTCGTACGGGTCCACCTCCAGGTCCCAGTCGATCCGTTTGGCGCCGTCCCACTGCTTGTCCTTGCCCTTCTGGTAGAGGGCGAGGAGACGGTCGCGGCCGTCGTCGTACTCCCAGCTGAAGCGAGCAGCTCCGGAGGCAGGAACGGACCAGATGGGGTCGTCGGGGGTGTGGGTGTAGAGGTCACGTGTCGGCACGAACGGCTCCTTCGTCTCAGCTGACGGTCCGTCTGACGTCCCTTGGCAGGCTCACACGTTGGTAGACGCGCAGTCAACAAGTCCCGCGCAAGGGATTGACGGCGTTACTGACGCGCAGTCTCATAAGGGCCATGACGACTGTGACTCCACGCGATCTCACCGCCCTCCGCGACGCCCTCGGCCCGCTGCGGGACCGCGAACAGGTCGCCGCCCGCCTGCTCGAGTCCTCCGCGAAGCACTCCTTCGACCCCGACAAGGAGCTCGACTGGGAGGCCCCGATCGAGGAGGGCAAATGGTTCTGGCCGCCGGAGCTCGTGTCCCTGTACGACACCCCGCTGTGGAAAAGGATGTCCGAGGAACAGCGGATGGACCTGGCGCGGCACGAGGCGGCGTCACTCGCCTCGCTGGGCATCTGGTTCGAGATCATCCTCATGCAGCTGCTGGTACGGCACATCTACGACAAGTCGGTGACCAGCAATCATGTGCGCTACGCGCTCACCGAGATAGCGGACGAGTGCCGGCATTCGATGATGTTCGCGAAGATGATCCAGAAGGGCGGCGCCCCCGCGTATCCGGTGCCGCGCGTCTACCACAACCTGGCGCGCGTCCTGAAGACCGTCTCCACGACGCCCGGTTCCTTCGCGGCGACGCTGCTCGGCGAGGAGATCCTCGACTGGATGCAGCGGCTGACCTTCCCGGACGAGCGCGTCCAGACCCTGGTGCGGGGCGTGACCCGGATCCATGTGGTGGAGGAGGCGCGGCATGTGCGGTACGCCCGCGAGGAGCTGCGCCGCCAGATGGTGACCGCGCCCCGCTGGGAGCAGGAGTTCACCCGGATCAGCTGCGGTCAGGCGGCGCGGGTCTTCTCCGTCTGCTTCATCAACCCCCAGGTGTACGAGAACGTCGGCCTGGACCGGCAGCAGGCCGTGGCCCAGGTCAAGGCGAGCGGCCACCGCCGCGAGGTGATGCAGACGGGCGCGAAGCGCCTCACGGACTTCCTGGACGAGATCGGTGTGCTGCGCGGGGCGGGTCGCAGGCTGTGGAAGAGCTCGGGACTGCTGGCCTGAACCGACACACAGGAGCCCCGGCCCCCGTCCCACGGACGGGATCGCCACGCGGCGGAGCC
>NZ_JBSGZO010000198.1:12564-15063 GCF_053611045.1 Streptomyces sp. NPDC054841
CCGGCCCCCGTCCCACGGACGGGATCGCCACGCGGCGGAGCCGCACATCGATACAGCCTGCGCGGGGCGGGCCGCAGGCTGTGGAAGAGCTCGGGGCTGCTGGCCTGAACCGACACACAGGAGGCCCGGCCCCGGGGGCGGAGGCCGGGATTCCGGGGTGGGGCGCGCGGGGGCGGCGGTTACGCTGCGGGTATGACCTCGAGTGCTCCCGCCGCGAATCGCGCGTACCGGCGCCTCAGCGTCGAGGAGCGGCGCAGCCAGCTCCTGCGCGCCGCCCTGACGCTGTTCGCGCACCGGGCACCCGAGGAGGTGTCGCTCGACGACGTCGCCGAGGCCGCCGGAGTCTCGCGGCCGCTCGTGTACCGGTACTTCCCCGGCGGCAAGCAGCAGTTGTACGAGGCCGCTCTGCGCAGTTCCGCGGACGCGCTCGTGCTCTGCTTCGCCGAGCCCTCCGCCGGCCCTCCCACCGAGCGCCTCGGCCGGGTACTGGACCGCTATCTGGTCTTCGTCGACGAACACGACGCCGGGTTCAGCGCCCTCCTCCAGGGCGGCAGCGTCGCCGAGACGTCCCGTACCGGCGCGATCGTGGACGAGGTGCGCCGCGCCGCCGCCGAGCAGATCCTCGTCCACCTCGGTGTCCCTGGCCCGGGACCCCGGCTGCGGATGATGGTCCGCACCTGGATCGCCGCGGTCGAGGCGGCTTCGCTGATCTGGCTCGACGAGGAGAAGCGCCCGCCGGCCGGGGAGCTGCGGGACTGGCTCGTCGACCATCTGATCGGCCTGCTGGCGGCGACGGCCGCGACCGACGAGGAGACCGCGGGCGTCGTCAGGGCGCTGCTGGCGATGGAGGGGCCGTCGGGGTCCGTCGGGACGCTGGCCCGCCGGGTGATCCCCGTCCTGGAAGACGCGGGCCACCTGCTGCGCGAAGAGACGTGACCGCGGGCCTGAGCGAGACTGGGCGGGTGAAAAGCGAGAACACCCCCTTCGTCGGCGGGCCCCTGGACGGGCGGGTACTGCCCGTGCTCGTCGGTCCCACCGGCAACCCTCCGCTCTGGTACGAGGTGCCGGTGCCCGACGACGACGGCGGGCCACCCACCGTGTACGCGTACCGCCGCGTCCCCTCCGGCCACACCAAGCGGCTCGGGCTGCCGCGCGGCTGGAAGTACGAGTACGCCCCGGGCGGCCGGGAGCGGCGCACGCTCAACTGGCCCTGGTCCAAGCCGAAGCGGGCCGAATAGGATCAAGCCCACCGCACCGCCAAGGGGGAGTTCGCCGATGCAGCCGATGCAACCGTTGGAGTCGCCGCAGCCGTTGCAGGACGGCGATCCACCCCGCATCGGCCCGTACGACACGCTGTCGCGCTTCCGGGAGACCGCGAGCACCGTCCAGTACCTCGCGCGGTCCGGGACCGACGGCGCCACCGTCGTCGTCTCCCTGGCCCGGCCCGGGCTGGCCGCGCTGCCCGCGTTCCGGCACCGCTTCGAGGCGGAGGCCCGTACCGCGGAACGGCTGAGCGGCGGCTGGGTCCTCGCACCCGTCGCCACCGGCGCGGACGGGCCGGCGTTGTGGACGGCCGGCTCGTACGTCCCGGCGATCACGCTCGGCGAGGCGATCACGCTCGTGGGCCCGCTTCCGGAGCGCGCCGTACGCACCCTGGGCGCGGGCCTCGCCGAGACACTCTCGCGGGTGCACGCCACCGGCACCGTGCTGCACGGCCTCGCCCCGCAGACCGTCCTGCTGGCGGCGGACGGCCCCCGGCTCGCGGCCTTCGGCGCCCTGGGCGCGGCCGCCCACGCCGAAGCGGGCCCCGGCGGACAGCTGTCCGTACGCCTCGGCTACCTCACTCCGGAACAGCTCGCGGGCGAGAAGCCCGGCACGGCGTCCGACATCTTCGTCCTCGGCCTGCTGCTGGCGTACGCGGCGACGGGTACGACACCGCTCGCCGGCGGCACGGCCATCGCCGACGCGGAGCCCGAACTGTCCGCCGTCCCCGAGGGGTTGCGCGACCTCGTGGCCTCCTGCCTGGCCAAGTCCCCGGCAGCACGCCCGACGGCCGGCAGCGCCGCGGCCACCCTGGCCCTGGAGGGGGCGGCGGCCCTGGCCAAGGACGGCTGGCTTCCGGAGCCGCTGCTGACGGCCCTGGCGGACCAGGCGGCCGCGGTCTCCTCCCATGTGGAGCAGCAGAGCCAGGACACGTCTGCCGGCGGGACGCCTGCGCCGCGCAGCGAAGCCGCACCCGCTGCACCAGTCGGCCGCGCCTTCGCGCCGCCGCACGGCGAGAGCGAGCCGCACAACGGCTCCCCCGCCAAGGACACAGGGCCCGCCACCACCGTCGGAACACCCGCGCCCGAACACCTTCCGCCCGCCGAGAGCGCGCCGCACGGCGAGAGCGCGCCGGACAACCGCTCCCCCGCCAAGGACACAGGGCCCGCCACCACCGTCGGAACACCCGCGCCCGAACACCTTCCGCCCGCCGAGAGCGCGCCGCACGGCGAGAGC
>NZ_JBSGZO010000199.1:0-14929 GCF_053611045.1 Streptomyces sp. NPDC054841
GTTGAGCCGGGCAGCGCGGGCGCCGTGCTCACCTTCCCCGACGGGCCGGCCACTCTCGACGCGCTCGTCGCGTGCTTCGGGCTCACGCCCTTCGAACGTGACGTCGTTCTCCTCGCCGCCGCCGCGGAGCTGGACCCCACCACCGGCAGCCGCTGCGCCGCCGCGTGCGGCGACCCGGAACGGGCGCATCCGACCTTCTCGCTCGCCCTCGCCGCGCTCGCCGACGCGCACTGGAGCGCACTGACCCCCGTCGCGCCACTGCGCCGCTGGCGGCTTGTCGAGCTGGACGACGAGACCCGGCTGACCACCTCCCGGCTCCGCCTCGACGAGCGGATCCTGCACTTCCTGGTCGGCTCGCCGTATCTGGACGCCCGGCTGCACGGGCTCCTGCGCCGTACCAGCGTGCCGGACACCCTCCCCTCCTCGTACGACCTGGCCGCGAGCCGGGTCGCCGCCGGCTGGACGGGGGCCGGCCGGAGCGCCCCGCTCCGGGTCGAGCTGGTCGGCGGCGATCTGCGTTCCCGCGCCGACATCGCCGCAGCGGCCGCCCGCCGTTCCGGTCTCGGTCTGTACTCGATGGCCGCCGAGGACGTCCCCACCGACCCCGCCGAGCGCGACCGCCTCGCCCGGCTCTGGCAGCGCGAGGCGATCCTGCTGCCGGCGGCGCTCCTGGTGGAGGTCGGGGACCTGGAGCGCGAACAGGCCGCCGCCACGGACGCGTTCCTCGAAAGCGCCGCCGTACCCCTCGTCGTATCCAGTCCCGATCCGCGGCAGACCGCGCGGCAACGCGGCGAGCGGGTCACCGTACCGGCCCTCGACACCGACGAACAGCTGGGGGTGTGGGCGGACGCCTTCGAGGACGTACCGGAGGTGTCCGAGGAGGACCTCCGTGATCTCGTCGCGCAGTTCTCGCTGCCGCCGCATCTGATCCGCTGCGCCGGCGCGGCCGTCGTACGGGACCTGCCGGACGAGAACGAGCTGGACGCCACCGGACTGGCGTGGAAGGCGGGGCTCACCGAGGCCCGGATGGGCATGGACGAACTGGGCCGGCGGATCGAACCGCAGGCGTCGTGGGGCGATCTGGTGCTCGCGGAGCGGCAGTTGAAGATCCTGCGGGAGATCGTCGCGCATGTACGGCAGCGGTCCACCGTCTACCAGGAATGGGGCTTCGCGGCGACGCTGCGCCGCGGCCTCGGCGTCACCGCGCTCTTCGCCGGCGGCTCCGGCACCGGAAAGACCCTCGCCGCCGAGGTGATGGCGAGGGAGCTGGGGCTGGACCTGTTCATCATCGACCTGTCCCAGGTGGTCAGCAAGTACATCGGTGAGACGGAGAAGAACCTGCGAAAGGTCTTCGACGCCGCCGAACGCGGCGGAGCGCTACTGCTGTTCGACGAGGCGGACGCGCTGTTCGGCAAGCGCAGCGAGGTCAAGGACAGCCATGACCGGTACGCGAACCTCGAGGTCAGCTATCTGCTGATGCGGATGGAGGCGTACCGGGGTCTGGCGATCCTCACGACCAACATGAAGCAGGCCCTGGACACGGCGTTCATGCGCCGTATCCGCTTCGTCGTCGACTTCCCCTTCCCCGGCGAGAGCGAGCGCGCCGAGATCTGGCGGCGTGTGCTGCCCGCGCAGGCCCCGATGAAGGGCGTCGATCCGGAGCTGCTGGCACGGCTGACCGTGGCGGGCGGCTCGATCCGCAACATCGCGCTGTCCGGCGCCTTCCTCGCCGCGGAGGAGGGCGACCGGCTCCAGATGCGGCACATGCTGGAGGCGGCGCGCACCGAATACCTCAAGCTGGACCGCTCCTTGACACCCTCGGAGGTCCACGGATGGGTCTGAACGAGGTGCCCCGCACGGCGCCTGGCGCATCTGACGTACGTACCGTACGCGTCGACATCGGCGAACTGGTGCTGGACGGCTTCGAACGGCTGGACCCGGACCGGGTGTCGGCCGCCTTCCAGGCCGAGCTGGCCCGGCTCGTACGGGAGCGGGGCGTGCCGCTGGCCGCGGACGGCGGCCGGGCCCTGGACGCGCTGTCCGGGCTGCCGCCGCTGCCCGCCACGACCTCACCGGGGCGGCTCGGCGAGGCGCTCGCGCGCGCGGTCCACGCAGGACTTTCGGGACGGGGTGAGTCGCGATGAGTACGTCCCATGCCTCGGCCCAGGACGCCCAGGCGGCGCAGGCCGAACGGCGCCGCAAGCGCAAGGAGCGGGCCAAGTCCCGTACCCCGGAGCCGAAGAACATCGTCAGCGGCGCCGGTCAGCCGCTCGATTTGAGCGTACGACGGGAGCTGGAGGAGCAGCTCGGGCACGACTTCAGCCAGGTCCGCCTGCACACCGACCGGGACGCGGGCGCGCTCACGGAGATGCTGGGCGCGGACGCGGTCGCGGTCGGCCAGGACATCTTCTTCCGCGAGGGCGCGTACCGGCCGGGCACGGCGGACGGGCAGCGGCTGCTCGCACACGAACTGCTGCACACAGTGCAGAACCCGCACGGTCTGGGCGCGCTGCGCGCGGGGCGGGACGTGGGGGCGGTGTCGCTGCCGCAGCAGGCGATGGAGCGCGAGGCGGAGTCGGCGGCGCAGGATCTCGTACGGGACGGCCTCGCAAGGGACGGGGAGACCGCGGCCGACGTGGCACCGGGTCAGGCGACGCCGGGCTGGCTGCGGTACGCCACCGTGGACGCCGACCGCAGGCGTCTGGAGGAGATGGACCCCGCGACGCTGCTCGACCGAATGGCGAACGGTGTCCTGCGCTCCCTGCGCGGCGACCCGCAGGACCTGTCCAAGCGCGTACGTACGCAACTCGCCCGCCTCTCCGAGGAGATGCAGGACGCCGTACTGGACCGGCTGGAGCTCCGGCTGCTCAGCGCGGAGCACGAGCACCTGATCGAACTGGTGGAAGAGACCGAGGCGGCGGGCCTGCACGGGCAGGACCCGTCGGCGACGCCCGAGGCGCTTCCCGACGCCCTTGAGCTGCTGGAAGAGGATCGGGACCGGGCACGCCTCACCCAGGCGAACAGTGAAGCCGCAGCTCTTACGGAAAGGGAGCGGCCACGCACGGACACTGACCGGCGCGAGGAGGAGACGCCCCGGGACACTGAAGGCGCTCCCGCTCCCGACGAGCACCAGGGTTCTTCGCCCGGCGGCGGTGGAACGCCGGACTCTTCGCGAGCGCCCGGGTCCACCCACCAGAACTCCACGCAGAGCAGCGGCGCCACCCAGGCCAAGGCCGCTGCCGCGACGGCACCCGGGAGCAGCTCCGCTTCCCGGAGCGGGCAATCCCGGAGCGGGCAGGAGAAGGGCGGCAGCGAGCGGACCAGCGGGAAGGCGGCCGCGGAGACACCGGCTTCCGGCAAGGAGTCAGCGGCCGACCAGAAGCGCCCCGCCGCCGAGTCCGCGGCCGTCGGGCAGCAGTCGGCCAAGGAGGACAAGCGGGGGGACAGCGACAGGAAGAGTGCCGGTGTCGAGCCCGGAGCGCTGCTGAAGACCGCCGACCTCGGCGCCAGGAGCACCCTGGACGGCAAGCGCCTCCAGGACGAGGAGGCTGCGGACGAGGACCCGTTCAGCCTGGAGGCGGGCCTGGAGGGCGACTTCCGGGACCTCGGCGAGGAGGACCCCGAGCACGAGGACAGCGCCTGGGACGTCGAGTTGCAGGCCGAGGACTTCGTACCGGAGTCCGACCTCGACGTCTCCGGCGTACCGACCGCGGACGGGATCGCTCCGGGCTCGGACGCACAGCAGCAGCTGCCTTCCTTCCCCTCGCCGCCCCCCACCAAGGCCGAACAGGTCCAGGCGCAGCGCGAGGAGGAGGACGCGCGGGATGCCGGGCCGGACACCGATGAGTTCACGTCGCCCGTCCCCACCGGTGACGGCGCGGCGGTTTCGCCCGTCGCGCAGGGCGGGGCCGGGAACCGTGGGGCATCGTTCCTCCGGGACGCGAAGCCGGTGGACCAGGAGCTCGCCCCGGCACCCGGTGCTGGGCGCATGTCGGCACCCGAAGTCACCAGCCCTGCGAAGAGCGGTCCGGAGCCGGAGGCTGCCACGGACGAGCGCGAGCCGTCCGGAACGGAGGACAAGCAGGCCGAGCCGGAGCAGGTGACGCGGGAGCCGGATCGTGCTGCGGAACAGCGGCAGACGGAGCGGGCCGCGGCGTCCAGCGGCAGTTCGCCGACGTCCGGTTCGCCGGACTCGCAGACCACGGCCTCGTCCGGCACTACCACCGCGTCGTCCGGCACAACCGCCTCGTCCGCCCCTGCGACCGGCCAGGCGACCGGGGCACAGTCCTCGCCCGCCGGTGACACCGCTCCAGCCGGACATGGCGGGGCCACGGAACAGGCAGCCGGCTCCTCCCCTGCCTCCGACGGCAACGCGTCCGGTACGGGCGGGGGCAACGAAGCCTCCGGCTCAGGTGGTTCATCGGCCCCCGCTCCGGCCGCGGCAGCCGCCGCTCCGGCTCGTACCCCGGCCCCGGCCCGCCCCCGGTCGACCGGACCGGCGCCCCGTACCAGGGGCGGCGGTGGAGGAACCCGCCGCGCCTCGGGCGGCGGAGGCGGAGGCGGAGGTGCACGCGCCGCAGCGCCGTCGAAGGCCAAGTCGGCAGCCGGTGCGCCGAATCTGTCGCAGGTGTCGCCGGAGGCCGGTCTGAGTACGGCCGCACAGCTGAAGCCGCACCGGGCCCTTGAGGCACTGGGCGGGGTGAACGGCGCGGTCGACCGGAGCGTGGGCCAGGAGCACCAGGCGCTGCGAAGCGCGCCGCCCACCATGGAACGGCCCGCAGGTGCACCGCAGACCCTGCACGGCGCGCCGACGACGTCCGCCCCGGGCGAGTACTCCGGTGATCCGGCCGCCAAGGTCGACTCTCCGGAGCAGGAAGAGGCGAAGGTCGAGGGTGACAAGGCCCCGGAGGGCGAGATTCCGGGGATGGACATCGAGGAGCCGAGCACGCTCGAAGGGCTGCTGGCGGGCGGAGCCCAGCTCGTCGTGGGCGCGATCAACGGCATCGCGAGC
Organism: Streptomyces sp. NPDC054841; assembly: GCF_053611045.1. Taxonomy (NCBI): domain Bacteria; kingdom Bacillati; phylum Actinomycetota; class Actinomycetes; order Kitasatosporales; family Streptomycetaceae; genus Streptomyces; species Streptomyces sp. NPDC054841. The sequence continues at coordinate 5,012 of NZ_JBSGZO010000199.1, forward strand.
GCATTCGGGGCGGACGAGGACGTCATCGACTCCGAGGCCGTGGTCCGGTGGATTCTCGACCTGCCGACCGAGGACGAGATGCTCGCCAAGGCCTCCGTGGGCATGGCGCCCGGCGTGGGCATGGAGGGCGAGACCGGCGGGCGCGCCGACGAGCAGGGCACGGAGGTCGACAACAAGGGCCGGCAGCTGCACTCGCAGGGGCAGTCGGACGCCGCGCGCCCGCTGGGTGAGGACCAGGTCTACCCCGACGTGCCGCAGGAGACGCTCACTTCGAAAGTGCCGGGCGCGCGGGGACAGGGCGGCGGCGCCGGGGGCGCTGCTGCTGCGGCGGGCCGCATACCCCCGGAGGCCGTGTCCGAGGTGGCCGAGCACGAGCGCGGTCCTCAGCTCCAGGCCGCGTACAGCGACGGCCAGAAGACCATGTCCGCCAAGCGGCAGGTCAAGGACCGGGACACCCAGACGTCGCGGCAGCGCCACAAGGAGCAGGTCCGGACCGAGATCGACACCAACACCAGGGCGCAGGCCACGGAGCGCGAGAAGACGAAGCTCGAGGTGGCACGGCAGCGCCAGGAGTGGCGGACCGAGCAGGACACGGAGCTCAACGGCCTCGGCACAAAGAAGTCCGACAAGATCCAGAAGCTCCGTCAGGAGGTGACGGACAGGGAGAAGCAGACCGACGAGAAGGTCGAGGGGCGCCGGAAGACCAACGAACAGGGCATCGGGACAGAGACCAAGAACGCGCAGGACAAGGCGGTCAGGGAGCGCGACACTGCCAAGAACAACGCCGGAAGCTGGCTCTCCGAGGCGTTCGACTGGATCCGCAAGAAGCTCATCGAGCTCAAGAACGCCATCATCGAAGCCTTCCGCCTGGCCCGCGAGGCCGTCGTCAAGCTGATCACCGACTTCAAGGGCACGGTGCTCGGCTGGATCAACGACGCACGCAAGTTCATCGTCGAGAAGTTCAAGCAGTTCACCGAGGCCCTGATCCAGCTGGCCAAGGACCTCCTCGACGCGATCCTCAAGATCGCGACCCGCATCCGCAACCTCATCATCCGTATCCGCGACGCGGCGATCGCCCTGGTCAACCGGATCGCCAACGAGCTCAAGCGGATGCTCAACGGACTGCTCAACAGGATCGCGAAGATCCTCAGCGACATTCTCGACGCCCTCAAGGAGGGCCTGCGTCTGGCGGTACAGGCCGTGATGGCCGCCGTCAAGGCCATCATGGACTTCGCCCTGGGCCTGCTCAACGCGCTGGGCGAGTGGGCGATGATCGCAGCCGACATCATCATGGATCCCGGCGCATGGCTCAGCGGCGCCGCCGCCTCGGCGGAGGACGGCGCACGGAACCATCTGTTCCGCGAAGTCACCTCGGCGGTCAAGAACTGGTTCAACGAGAAGATCCAGGAAGTCCTCGGCCTCCCCAAGCAGATCTTCGACGCCCTGCTCAACGGCGGGGTGAGCAAGGAGCAGATGGCGAAGGAGGCATGGGACGCGGCGCTTCCCCAACTGCCCGTCATCATCGGCGAGGTCGTGGTCACAAAGATCATCGCCAAGCTGATCCCCGGCGCGGGGTGGGTCATGGCCGTCATCGACGCGCTGAAGTCCGCGTGGGGTGCGCTGAGCGAAATCCTCAAGGCCTTCGGCGCCTTCATGGACTACCTGAAGGCCGTCAAGGGCGGCAACGCGGGCGTGCTCTTCGCCAAGGCCGTGGCCTCGGGCGTGGTGGCGCTGCTGGAGCTGGCGTACGAGGCGCTGCTCAGCGGCATCGGCAAGTACGTGAAGAAGGTCGGCGACCGACTGCGTGGGGTGGCCGCGAAACTCAGGAAGCCCGGGGCGAAGGACCCCGCCAGGCCGGACCAGTCCGACAAGCCGACCACGCCCAACGCCCCTGGGGCCCCCAAGGACCCGACCCGTCCGAACCCGCCGGACCGGCCTCAGGCGACGGAGCAGCCGAAGGCGGGCGCGGGTGCGTCGAACCGGCCGGACAAGAAGAAGGAGGCCGAACAGGCCCAGCAGAAGACCAAGCAGGCCAACGACGAGCTGAAGACCCCGAAGCGCCCCTCTCGGCCGACGCGTCCGGCCCGCCCCCGCCCCACCCGGGCCCCGGCCCGGCCCGCCGCGCGGCGCGACACCCCAGCTCCGCGTCCGGACACCCGCAGGCCGGACAGGACCCCGGACAACCGTCGCACCAACGACCGGGACCAGGACCGGACCCGTCCGCGTCGTGAGACGGAAGGCACGAAGCCGTCCCCGCGCCGGCGTGATCCCTCACCGGAACGCCGCGCGAACGACCGCGCGCGGCAGACGGTCAAGTCGGCCCAGGACCGCAACCGCCGTGCCCGGCGCGACCTGGACCGCAACAACGACCGCGACAACAGGCGCCGCCGCGACCTGGACAACAACGACCGCCGGATGCGGGACGCGTACAGGCGGCGGAGGGATCTGCTGCGGGATCAGCAGAAGCGGCGGGAGGAGCAGAAGCGGCGGCAAAGGGACGAGCGGCGCAGGAAGGAGAACTCGGAGGAGTCGAAGCAGGATCGTCTCGCACGCATCGTCGCGCGGATCAGGCCCAAGCTTCGCACCCTTCTCAGGAGAGGTATCCAGCAGAGGTCTATGCGCTCGCTTCTTTCCGCCATGCGCGCGTGGTATCGCCTTACTCAGCTGCTCGACTCCGGTGCCCCGTCGTTCTCGATCAGGGCCGTCCTCAATCCTTCGGCCGACGCGGCCCGTGGCCGGGCCAGAACTCCGGAGCAAATTCTCGCTGAAGACCCTGCAGCAACGCCCGAGCAGATCCTCGCTGGCTCCGAAGCCAGGGCCACGGGAATCGACGAGTGGATCCTCTACTACGACCCCGATTCCGCCGAATCCCTCAGGGCGGGCCTCAGTAGGATCCTGGCCGTGCAGCGACATGCCGCTTTGCGAGGAATGCGACCGGATCAACGGCGGGGTGAAGAACAAGGTGTCTACATCGACGCCCGGGCGCGCCCGCGGGCGGACGACGGCAGGACCCGGACCCCGTCACGGCCCAGCAGCGCCGACAGGAGCCCTCGCGAGGCAACGGTGGAACGTCCGGCGCTCCCACCGGGGAGACAGCGGCGGACCATGTCGGCCATGTTGCGTGCCCACGGCGGGAATCGCGGAACGGCTGGCGAGAAATACGTGCAGCAAGAGCTTCGCTCCGGAAAGGAGCAGCAGGTCGAGCGAGTGAATACGACGTCCCCTGACTACGCGGGAGAGTACCCGGTCGAGCCGACCGAGGGCGGGAAGAACGTCCGCGACCGAAAAGTCGACCTCAAGGACCGGTATGGTGAACGCGAGCAACTGATCGAGGTGAAGAACTACCAGAGGTACAACAGCAACTACAAAGAAATGAAGAACGGGAGAGAAGTCACCAGAGAGCTCTTCGTCCCACTGGAGGGAGAGAAGAGAGAGCCCGGCTGGAGCGGCCGTCCGGTCACCCGGGATCAGATCAGCAAGGACTGGCGTATAAAGAGGAACAAACAGCGCGCGGGCGTCAAGGTGGACGTGATCTGGGTCTTTCCTGACGCGCACCCATCCCCTGCCCTGAGGGCAGCATTGGCTGGCGCCGGATTCACCATTGTGGTGCTCTCCTAAGAAAGGTTGGAAGTGACCTCCGACAGGGACAGGCTATGCGCAGAAAGAGTGCGCGACCTCACCGAGTGGGAACGCGGCATGGAAGCCGACGTCGTAAACCTCGCCGAGGTGATGGAGTTTCAGCCGACAGAAGAATTGCTCGACGACCCGCGAACGGGCCTCGCCACGCTTGATTCCCTGATCGAACACGAGGACATCAAGGAAATCAGCCCGGAAGACGCCACATGGATCACATCTCATCTGCTCGCCTATGTCGCCGTGTACTTGATCAAGAAATTCAAAGGACGCTGGATCGTGGATACCGATCGCGAGTCATCCAGCTACGCCCGATATTTGGTTGAGTTGCCCGCGCCTCGCGGCGGTGACAGCGTACGCATCGATGTCGCCCAGGAAGTTCACGACTTCCTCCACGAGCCAATGGGTCGGAGCCTTCTGCAACTTGTCATCAGGCTGGAGGGAAAGGTTGCTCCCTAAGCGTCTGAGCAAAGGAATATTCTGGCCCTGGGACGTGAGAGTGGAGCCCATCGGAGATCTGCCACGGGAAAGGCGAAGCGAACCACTAGCAGAAACCGCGCGAATCATCCTGGACGAATTCGGAGCAACCGACTCATGACCCGCTACGCAGACATCCCCAAACCCATCCGCTCCGGCATCGTCGTCGTCGACCCCGAACGCGGCACCCCCCAGCGCATCATCGCCCTCCAGTTCAACCCCGACACCCTCGAACGCTCCCTCGCCCCCCAGGCCGCCGGAGGCAGCGGCGACGCCGGCGGCGGAGGAAGCGGAGGCGGAGACCGGAATGAAGCGCTACGCCTGAAGGGGCCCGCGCAGGAGACCTGGAAGTTCACCGCCGAGATCGACGCCACCGATCAGTTCGAGGTCGCCGCTCCCGACGGGATCCACCCGCAGCTCGCGACGCTCGAGATGCTCGTGCATCCGACCACCGCTCAGCTGCGCGAGGCGTCCCAGCGGACCAAGAAGGGCACGATCGAGATCAGCCCGATCGAGATGCCGCTGACCCTCTTCACCTGGGGGAGCAAGCGCGTCATGCCCGTGCGGCTGACGGAGCTGTCGATCAATGAGTCGGCGTTCGACGTCAACCTCAACCCGATCAGGGCGAGCCTGAGCATCGGGATGAAGGTGCTGTCGGTCAGCGATCTGCCGGCGGGGCACCGCGGTGCCGATCTGTATCTCGCGCATCTGGCGCAGAAGGAGCGGCTCGCCGCGTCCGCAAGGGGCGGGCGGCTGGCCGAACTTGGACTGGGACGGGGGTTGTAAGGCGTGATCGAGCCCTACGAAAGTGCGTTGGACGCGATACCGGGATCGCACCCCTACCCCCGCACGAGCCGGTACCACGACGCCGAGATCGGGGTGCACACGCAGCCCGACGGGACCGAAGTGCGGTACACCAAGCGGCGGTTGCTGCCGCCGCTGCCCGCCGCCGAGGACACCGCACCGCACACCGTCAGCGGCGGCGAGCGCCCGGACCACCTCGGGCAGCGGTACTTCGGCGACCCCGGGCAGTGGTGGCAGATCGCGGACGCCAATCCCGTACTCGACCCGCAGGAGCTGACCGTCGAACCGGGGCGGGAGATCCGGGTACCCCTGCCGGGTGGATTCCATGGCTGATGAGACGCCGGTCGGGAACGGACCCGTTCATCTCACCCTGCACATGGGCCCCAGGCTCACCCGTCCCGTCCCCGCCGAGGTGGCCGAGGCGCTGTTATCCGCGCAGATCACCATGACCGCCGGGGAGCGGAGTGGGTTCCAGCTGGCGTTCGACCTCACCAAACGAGGGTTGATCACGGATCGGCTGCTGCCCGACGGGTACTTCGACCCCAAGACCCGGGTCATCGTCACGACCTCGATCAAGGGGACGTCGACCGTGGTCCTCGACGGTCTCATCGTGCGTCAGGAGGTGGGGGCGAGCAACGTCCCCGGCCAGAGCACCCTCACCGTCACGGGCGAGGACCTGACCCTCCTCATGGATCTCGAGGAGCGGACCGACCGGTACCCGAATCTGCCCCCCTCGGAGCGGGTGAGAAGGATTCTGGCGAAGTACGCCGAGTACGGCATCACTCCGCGGGTCGTGCCGGAGCAGGTCCATCAGCCGCCGCGCGAGCAGCTGCGCGTCGAGTACCAGACCGGGACCGATCTGCAGTATATGAACGAGCTTGCCAGAGCGAACGGCTACACCTTCTATCTCGAGCCCGGGCCCGGGCACCAGCAGTCCTTCGCCTATTGGGGGCCCGAGCGGCGGCTGGGCACGCGGCAGCACGCGCTCAACGTCAACATGGACGTCAACTCCACCGTCGACCAGCTCACGTTCGCATACGACGGGACGGCACGCGAGGAGCCGCAGGCGCGCTGGCAGGACCCCCGGACGCGGGACTCGCAGCTGCTGCCCCAGCCCGACATCAATCCGCTGCGCCCGCCGCTGGGCAAACGGGCCACGCCCGCTCTCAAGCGAAGGACGCTCTCCGGAACCGCGAAAAGGGCCCCGGAACAGGCCCAGGCCGAACTTCTGGCCAGGGCCGCGACTTCCGCCGACGCGATCTCCGGCTCCGGCTCGCTGGACGTCAACCGGCACGGATACGTGCTCCAGCCGCGCGAGCTGGTCGGGGTGCGCGGCAGCGGACGGACGTACGACGGCGACTACTACGTCAAATCCGTCACCCACAACATCAGGCCCGGCTCGTACCAGCAGAATTTCACGCTTTCCCGTGAGGGCCTCATCGCCCGCAGCGGCACCGTACGACCGTAGGGACCAGGAGAACTTTGCATGGCTGCAGGACCGAACAACCGGTTTCTCGGCAAGTTCCGGGGCCAGGTGGTGAACAACCAGGATCCGCTGAGGATCGGCCGCGTCACGGTCAAGGTGCCGGATGTGCTGGGCGACGAGCCGTCCACATGGGCCCTGCCCTGCCTGCCGTTCACCGGGCGCGACTCCGGGCACTACGCGGTCCCGGCGGAAGGGGCCGGCGTATGGGTGGAGTTCGAGCAGGGGGACCCGAGCTACCCCATCTGGACGGGGTGTTGGTACGGACACGAGTCCGAGGTGCCGCAGGACGCGCTGGCGGGTCCTCCGACGCACCAGAACGTCGTGATCCAGACCTCCGACAAGCACAAGCTGGTGATGGGAGACGTGCCCGGCGGCAATGGAATCCGGCTCCAGGCCGCAACAGGAGCGTACGTACAGATCGACGAGAAGGGCGTGACCATCGCCAACGGCCAGGGAGCGTCGGTCGTGCTGAGCGGCAATGAGGTCAATATCAACGAGGGCCGGTTGATCGTGCCCAAGAAGCCTTAGCCAGGAAACGGGGAGAATCGTGTTGTCCGGGAATCTCGTGAACGGCGGTACCTCGATCCGCTGTCCGCACGGCGGCCGGGTCGTGCCCGCCTCCACCTCGTCGTCCGGAGTGCGGATCGACGGCCATCTCGTGCCGACCGCCGCCGATGTCTTCACTGTCAGCGGCTGCGGGCACACGGTCGACGGAGTGCCGCATCCATGCGCCACCGTGCGCTGGACGCCTGACCGCGGCGGTGTGCTGGTCGACGGCTCGCCGGTGCTGCTCGACAGTTCGTCCGCGCTCTGCTTCAGCGCCGCGCTGGTGCCACAGGGCCCGCCCGTCGTCACGACCGTGGCACGGGGGGTGGCCTCCCGATGAGGACCGTACGCACCGATATCGCCTTTCCGTACCGGACGGACCGGCGCGGGCGCACCGCGCACGCCGCGTACGACGAGCATGTGCGCGACCTGGTCGAGCAGTTGCTGTTCACCAGCCCGGGCGAGCGCGTGATGCGCCCCGACTTCGGCTGCGGTCTGCTCGATCTGGTCTTCACGCCCAACAGCCCGGAGCTGGCGTCCGCACTCGAGTTGTCGGTGCAGGCCTCGCTGCAGCGCTGGCTGGGTGAACTGATCGAGGTGGAGGACCTGGACGTGGTGAGCGAGGAGAACGTGGTCCGGGTGTATCTGCGCTATGTGGTGCGCTCCACCGGGAGCCGGCGCGACGAGGTGTTCGAGGGGAGTGGACCGGCGTGAGCGAATCCACCACGGAGTTGGTCTGCCGTGCGGACGGCAGGCGGGCGAAGGTACGCGCCGCGCGGCTCGGAGGGGTGGACGCCGTCGAGGTCGGTGACGAAGGGCTGACGCTCACGGTCACCTTTCTCGGCAAGGCGCCCGACGGGCTCTGCCCGGAGAACGTACGTATCGACGGCGGCCGCCGGATCACCGGTATCGAGGCCGTCGAGGTGTCCGTCGAACGCGAGGAGGACCCGGAGCTCGACGACAGGCTCTTCGTCACGCTCGACCGCACCGGGGACACGTCCCGCTACCGGCTCTCCGTCGTCGACACCGATCCGTACGGAAGGCCGGGGACGGAACCCTTCCCCGGCTTCGACCAGCGGTACTTCTCGGCCGAGTTCGCCTTCCGTCCCGACTGTCCGACCCCCTTCGACTGCAAGGACGAGGAGCCGGACTGCCCGCCGGCGCACGCCGCCCCCGCGCCCGTCATCGACTACACGGCTCGCGACTACGACACGATCCGCACGCTGATCCTGGACCGGCTGGCGCTCACCGCGCCGGGCTGGGTCGAGCGCAATGCCGCCGATCTCGGCACGACGCTCGTCGAGCTGCTCGCCCACACCGCCGACCGGATCAGCTATCAGCAGGACGCGGTCGCCACGGAGGCCTACCTCGACACGGCTCGCCGCCGGGTGTCCGTACGCCGGCATGTCCGGCTCATCGACTACCCGATGCACGACGGGGTCAACGCCCGCGCGTTCGTCACGGTCGAGACCGTGCGGGAACTGACCCTCCTCCCCGGCACGTTCCGCTTCGCGGCGGTGGATGTGCGCAGGCTGGGCCCGCGCGATCGGCCGGAGATCGGCACCGTCGTCGATGAACGCGATCTGGCCGTGCTGGACGAGCGCGGTTCGGTGGAGGTCTTCGAGCCGGTCGTGGCCGAGGAGCCGTTGGTACTGCGCCCCGCGCACAACAGCATCCGTTTCTGGACCTGGGGCGACGAGGTGTGCTCGCTGCCCAAGGGGGCCACCGCGGCGACGCTGCGGGACGAGTGGGCGGACGAGCATTGCTCGGTGCGGGCACTGGAGCTGTCGCCGGGCGATCTGCTGCTGATCGAGGAGGTGCGCGGGGCGCGCTCCGGGACGCCCGGCGACGCGGATCCGGCGCATCGGCAGGCCGTACGTCTCACGTCCGTCACTCCGGTCGTGGACCGGCTGGCCGATCAGCCGGTGCTCGAGGTCACCTGGGCGCGGGAGGACGCGCTTGCCTTCCCTGTCTGTCTCTCCACGCGTGCCGGACGGGGCTGCGAGCCCGTCGAGGACGTCAGCGTGGCGCGCGGCAATGTCGTACTCGTCGACCACGGCCGGTCGCTGACCTTCTGCGGCGCCTCCGCGGACACGGTGACCGTGCCGCCCGCGCCGGCTGTCCTCGGGTCCTGCGATCCGTCGGGTTTCGGCTGCTGGGACGGTGACCAGGGCAATGCCGTGGCCGATCTGATCAACGCCCGGCTCGATCAGACACGGCACGGCCGGCTGCTGACCGCCGATCACGTACGGGAGCTCTTCACCGTCGTCGGCGAGGACGAGACGGCCCGTGCGGGTCTCGGTCTGGAACTCGCGGGCCGGCGGCGCGAGAAGGTCGTCCCGGGCACCGCGTACGACCAGGCCGAGGCGCTCGGGACGCTGCTGGCGCAGGTCGTCTACCCGGGCATCGCCCCGCGCTTCCGGCCGGTGCTGGAGCGCTGCCCCGTCGTCCAGTCCGTGCCCTTCCCCGAGCCGCGCCATGTCTCGGCAGGCCAGTCCGAGCGGCTGGCGGCAATTCCGGGCAGGGTCAGGGGGCGCCTGGTGGAGCTGTGGCGCAGCGCCCGCGACTTCGACGGGCTCACCGAGCCGGAGATCACCGAGCTGACCGTGCTGTTCGGGCTACGGGTGCTGGAGCGCCTGGAGCTGCGCCGCCACCCGGTGCGTGCGCTGCGCGAGCTGCTGCACCGCAGTGAGCGGCTGCTGGCCGCGAAGCTGCGCCGGCTCGATGTGCTGACGGCCCGGGCGCGTGCCGGTGCGGTGCTCGACGGGTCCATCGCCTGGGAGATCGCCCACAGTTGGGGTCCCGAGTACGCGGCCGGGCTGCATCCGGGCGAGCCCGTGCTGCGGGGTCCCGCCGCGGCCCTCGTCCAGGATCCACGGTCCGCGCTGCCGGCGGTCACGGTCGTGGACGGCGACGGCGACGGCGACGGCGACGGCGACGGGACATGGACGCCGAAGCGCGATCTGCTGGAC
>NZ_JBSGZO010000200.1:0-14921 GCF_053611045.1 Streptomyces sp. NPDC054841
GACCTTATGAGGCGCCGTGCCCCCGGTGCTCCGCCGCGATGCCGAAGCGGCCGCGTTCGCCCGGAGCGGACGGCGACGACGTGCGCAGCGTCGAGACCGAGGTGATCACGGGGTCCTCGGCCGGCCGCTCAAGGCCTTCCAATCGCTCCAGGTCAGCAGCGGATACCAGGGCCGCGAGCGGCTTTCCGTGGCGGGTGACGACCACGCGCTCGCCGCCGTACACGACACGGTTGATCAGCTCGGCGAGCTCTGCGCGGGCTTGCGTCACCGGAATCTCATAGGCCATGCTCCCCATTCTAACGGTCTGTACGTCCTGTACATTTTTTACCGAGCCCGGAAGTCCCGGAGGACCGTGCAAGCCATGAGATCCGTGAGAGCCACCAGAGCCGCGCACGAGGAGAGGCACGTCATGAACCGTCCTTCCGCCCGCTACGTCCTGCCCGAGTTCACCGAGCGCACCAGCGCCGGGCTCCGCTCCCTGGATCCGTATTCGAAGCTGCTGGACGAGCGGATCATCTTTCTCGGCGCACCCGTCGACGACACCTCGGCCAACGACGTCATCGCCCAGTTCCTGCACCTCGAGTACGCCGCCCCCGACCAGGACATCTCGCTCTACATCAACTCCCCCGGGGGCTCGATCAGCGCCATGTCCGCGATCTACGACACGATGCAGGTGGTGACCTGCGACGTGGCGACGACCTGCCTCGGTCAGGCCGCCTCCACCGCCGCCGTGTTGCTCGCGGCGGGCACGCCCGGCAAACGAATGGCCCTGCCCGGCGCCCGGGTCATCGTCCAGCAGCCCGCCCTGACCGAGCCGCTCCAGGGCCAGCCGACCGATCTGGACATCCAGGCACAGGAGTTGCTCCGGCTGCGCGAGCAGCTCGCCGCCATGCTCGTGCGGCACACCGGTCGGAGCGCCGAGCGCATCGCCGCCGACCTCGAACGCGACACCGTCCTCGACGCGGCAGCGGCCAGGGAGTACGGCCTCGTGGACCACATCATCAAGAACCGCAAGACGTCCGCGATTTCCACCGGCGCGAGGTGAGCCGGCCTTGCTGCCTCCGGAGCTGCCGCCCCTGCCCGCACTGACGCGCGCCGAAAGCGAGTTCATCGACTGCTATCTCGAAGTCGTCGACCAGCTGGGACGGATCAACCCGGCCCACGGCACGCACACCTATGGCGCGCTCCGTGCCGCGCAGGCACTGGCCGCACGGGCCGCGGCGCTCAGGGACTCACTGGCGCTGATGCACGCGCGCGGCGAGAGCGAGCTGCACTCGCCCACACTGACGCGCGCCCTGCGGGTGTTGGACGGGGAGCGGAGGGCCTCCCGAATCACCGTGCCGCCCGAGCCGACGAGTTGACGGCGGGCCACACGGAAGCCCGGAAGGCCGCTCGCGCCATGCCGGAGGCGTACGAGTGGGTGTCGCCCATCCGGACCACTCGCAGCTTCGGCATAAGTATCGGGCGAGTTGCGCACAGCGTTGAGCCATCTGATCGAATGCGGCGTTCCGTTGCTGGTACGGCGCTCGTCACGCGGCCACGCGAACTCGGCCAAACGGCCCTGTCCACTCCAATGGATCAGTGGTGAGGAGCTTCACAAATCGTCGTTTCAACTCGGAAATCCGGCAGAAAGTGCGTCAAGATCCCTGGGACGACAAGCCCCCGCCACCGCGGCGGGGCGGTCCGGGCGGACGCCGAGTCCTGCCGCCGCACCGGATGCCTGGTCGACATGAGGGCTTCGGCAGGAGTGGAGGACCCGAGCAGTACGGGCCGGCCGCATGGCCGGTCCTCGGGGTGAAGCCGCTAGCGCGGCCGGGCGTTCTTCGCCGGTCCGAACCCGACAGGTCATCCTTCACAGGCGGCTGACGAAGGGTTGCGCATGACTGCGCAGACACATGTCCCGTCCCTGTTGTCACGGACGGGTGCCGTCTCGGCTCTCACACTCGCCGCCGTCGGCGGCTCGCTGATCATGCCGGGCGGCGTCTCCGAGGCCCAGGCGGCCTCGGCACACGCGACGAAGGCCCTGAAGGTGGCCGCGTCGAAGAAGGGAGCGCCGTACAGGTACGGGGCCACCGGTCCGTACCGGTTCGACTGTTCAGGGCTCATTCTCTACTCGTACGAGAAGGCCGGTAAACGCCTGCCGCGCACGGCGCAGCAACAGTACAACCGCACCCGGCACATCTCCGCCCACAAGCGGCAACGCGGTGACCTGGTCTTCTTCCATGCCGGCGGGTATGTGTACCACGTCGGTATCTACGCGGGCGGCGGCAGGATCTGGCACTCGCCGAAGACCGGATCCGTCGTGAAACTGAGCAAGATCTGGTCCAAGAACGTGCGGTACGGGCGCGTGCGCTGACCCTGTGGGACCGCGTCACGCGATCGGCTGAATGCGCCGATCGGCTCAGCGGTGGCATGTTCCGCGGGGCGCGGGCTACTCGTCATGCATGCCTGATGACGAAAGCCTCCGCGCCTCGCGGGACGAGACCGAGACGGAGCAGGCCGACCGTAACTTCGTCGAGCTGCTCCAGGAGCTCCGGGTCATCCAGACCGGCGTTCAGATCCTGTTCGCCTTTCTGCTGACGCTGGCCTTCACGGCCCGCTTCCCTTCGCTCAACTCGTTCCAGCGCGGCACGTACGTGACGACGCTGATGCTGGCCGTTGTCGCGGCGGCGCTGTTCACCGCGCCCGCCGCATTGCACCGCGGTCTGTTCCGCAGAGGTGCCAAACGGGAGATCGTCGACATCTCCTCCCGGCTGGCCGGCATCGGCATGGCGGTGCTCGCCCTGGCGCTGACCTCGGCGGTACTGCTGGTCGTCGATGTCGTGCACGGCACGCCCGAGGGAGTGATCGCCGCGGCCGCGACGCTGCTCGTCTGCGCGGGGCTGTGGGGCCTGCTGCCCTGGCTCGTGGGCCTGCACATCACCTCGCAGGAGGACTCGCAGGAAGACCCGTCGTCAGCGCCCGGCGCAGGGCGGTGAGGGCCCGCGCCGGCGGCCTTCTCCACGGTCCGGGCGGTACGCGGCCGGACCGTGGCCACCGGCCGGGTCACCGCCGCGCCGACCGCCCGGCCGGCCGCCACCCGGTCAGCCGGGGTTCTGCACGGGGGCGGCGGCAGCCCAGGGCAGGACGATCCAGATGGTCTTGCCGCCCTCCGGGGTGGGGCTGACGGACAGCCGCCCGCCGCACTCCGCGGTGAGCCAGCGGATGATCACCATGCCCCGGCCGTTGTCCTGCTGGACGGCTGCGGGCAGCCGCTGCGGCCATCGGGGGTGACTGTCGGTGACGCCGATGCGCAGCTGCTCGTCGCGCTCCAGCCGGACGTCGACCGTGAAGGTCGGCGACTGTCCGAAGGTGTGCTGCACGGCGTTGGTGGCGAGTTCGGAGACGATGAGCCGTACGGTGTCGGCCGCTTCGGCCTCCCCCGGCAGTCCCCACTCGGTGAGGATGTCGGAGACGTATCTCCGCGCGGCGGGGACCGAGGCGGGATTGCTCGGCAGAGTGACGGATGCTTCCTGGTGATCTGCCATGGCGGGCTGTCCCTTTCCCACCGGGGCCGGATTGCGGCACGTAGCGGATGATGTGCCGGAACAGCCTCGGATTGTGCTTCGCGCCAGACTGCCACTCCTGCTGTCGCCGGTGGTGCCGTTCCACCAGGATATGCATATATCTGTCGCTCAAAGCGGTGAACTCTGCGACGCGAGACCGTATTTGGGCTCATACTCGGCGCTGCGATTCGCCGGGGTATTCGGCGGCCGAAGGAGGAGACGGGGATGCGGCACGGTCCCGTGGTGCGCCGGCGCAAGCTCGGGGAGGAGTTGCGCGGGCTGCGGCTCGGCGCGGGCCTCACCAGCCGGGAGGCGGCGCGGCTCGTGGGCTGGCACCAGTCGAAGGTGAGCCGGATCGAGACGGGCACGAGCGGGGCGAAGCCGGCGGACGTGGCCCGGCTGCTCGATGCGTACGGGGTCGTCGACCAGCGGCTGCGTGAACTGCTGGGGACGCTGGCCGGTTCGGCGGACGGCGGCGGTACGGGCTGGTGGCACGCCTATCGGGGGGTGATCCCGCCGCAGTACCGGGACTTCATCAGTCTGGAGTCCCAGGCGAGCACGGCCCGGACGTTGGAGACGTCGGTGGTGCCAGGGCTGCTGCAGACCCCCGACTACGCGCGGGCCGTGACCCGTTCCGCGCTCGAAGGGCTGCCGTCGGCCACCGTGGACTCACTGGTGGAGGTCCGGATCGCCCGTCAGCAAGTGCTCCGTGCGGAGCGGCCGCTGGAGTTCAGCGCGGTGCTGGACGAGGCGGTGCTGCGGCGGCAGGTGGGCGGTCCGCGGGTCATGCGCGGACAGTTGAGGAGGGTGCTGGACATGGCCCGGCTCCCCCATGTCCGGCTGCAGGTGCTGCCGTTCTCGACCGGTGGCTATGTGGGACTCACCGGACCTTTCGTTATCTTCTCTTTTCCGAACACTTCTGATCTGGACGTGGTTGTTCTTGACCACTTGACGAGTAGTCTCTATCTGGAGCGGAAAGAAGACCTTGATGCGTACGGCGCCGCGTTCCGCACCATGCAGGCGCATGCGCTCTCGCTCCACGACTCGTTGGATCTCATCACCGGGATCGGTGACGGCGCGTAGGGAAGGCACCCCCCAATGTCTGCTCACGACGCACTCTTACACACCCCGCTGCGCACTCCGTGGCAGCGCAGCAGCCGCAGTGTCGGAATGAACAACTGCGTCGAGACCGCACGCTGCGCCGACGGCGCTCTGGCCGTGCGGGACTCGAAGAACGTCCATCTGCCGGTGCTGCGGTTCTCCCCCGCCGCCTGGACCGGCTTCCTGCGCGGGCTGGGAGAGGACTCGGCCGGCTGACGGACCCACCGGCTCAGACGGCGGGCGCGCTCCCCAGGATGGTGGCGACCGCCGTCTCGACCTGCTGAGGCGTGAGATCGGCCCGCGCGGTGAGCCTGATCCGGGAGATGCCGTCCGGCACGGACGGCGGCCGGAAGCAGCCGACTGCCAGTCCCCGGGCCCTGCAGTCCGCCGCCCAGCGCACGGCCGACTCCGGCGACGGCGCCTGTACGGAGACCACGGCCGCGTCCGGACGCGCGGCCGTCAGTCCGGCGCCCGTCAGCCGGTCGTGCAGCGTCGTGGCGACGGCACGCGCACGGTCCGCGAGGGCGGGTTCGCGGCGCAGCAGCCGCAGGCTCGCCAGGGCCGCACCCGCCGCGGCCGGGGCGAGGCCGGTGTCGAAGATGAAGGTGCGGGCGGCGTTGACCAGATGGTCGATGACCCGCGCCGGGCCCAGGACCGCACCGCCCTGGCTGCCGAGGGACTTGGAGAGGGTGAGGGTGGCCACGACGCCCGTGGCGCCCGCGAGTCCCGCCGCGTCCAGGGCACCCCGGCCACCGTCGCCGAGGACTCCGAGGCCGTGCGCGTCATCGACGACCAGCGCCGCGCCGTGCGCCCGGCACACATCGGCGAACCCGGTCAGCGGGGCGGCGTCGCCGTCCACGGAGAAGACCGAGTCGGAGACGACCAGGGCGCGCCGTCCCGGGTGCGCGTCGAGCGTCTTGCGCACGGCCTCGGGGTCGGCGTGCGGCACCACAGCGGTCTCGGCCCGCGAGAGCCGGCACCCGTCGACGATCGAGGCGTGGTTGCCCGCGTCCGAGACGATCAGGGACCCGTGGTCGCTGAGCGCCGTCAGCGCAGCGAGATTGGCCGCGTACCCGGAGGAGAACACGAGCGCGGCCTCGAACCCGCAGAACTCGGCCAGCTCCCGCTCCAGTTCGGCGTGGAGTTCGGTGCTGCCGGTGACCAGCCGGGAGCCGGTGGCGCCCGCGCCCCAGCGCCGGGCCGCCTCGGCCGCGGCCGCGGTGATCTCAGGCCTGCGGGTGAGACCGAGGTAGTCGTTGCTCGCGAGATCGAGCAGGGTGGCGTCGGCGGATCGCGGGCGGAGCGTACGTACGAGCCCGGCGTCCGCGCGGCGCCGCGCCGCGCCGTCGGTCCAGTGGAAGGGATCCTGGGGCAAGGCCTGGGACATGAGGCTCCGGTCCTTTTGTAGGCAGCGCACAGACCCTATCCCTGGACAGGCGAGGTCAGAGTGTGGCCATACACACACCTCATTCGGCGTCTGTTGTGGAGTTCCTCCTTGGCCGGGGAGTGTCCGGTAGGCGAGGATCGGCGCCATGGACCTCCTGAACACGCTGGTGGACAAGGGCCTGCGGCGTGAGCTGCCGACCCGCGAAGAAGCGCTCGCCGTGCTGGCGACCTCCGACGACGATCTGCTCGAAGTGGTGGCCGCGGCCGGAAAGGTACGCCGTCAGTGGTTCGGACGGCGAGTGAAACTGAACTATCTCGTCAACCTGAAGTCCGGTCTGTGCCCGGAAGACTGTTCGTACTGCTCCCAGCGGCTCGGCTCCAAGGCGGAGATCCTCAAGTACACCTGGCTGAAGCCGGACGAGGCGTCGCAGGCGGCGGCCGCCGGGGTCGCGGGTGGCGCGAAGCGGGTCTGCCTGGTCGCGAGCGGCCGGGGCCCGACGGACCGGGACGTCGACCGGGTCTCGCAGACCATCGAGGCGATCAAGGAGCAGAACGAGGGCGTCGAGGTGTGCGCCTGCCTCGGGCTGCTCTCCGACGGCCAGGCGGAGCGGCTGCGCGCCGCGGGCGCCGACGCCTACAACCACAACCTCAACACGTCCGAGGGGACGTACGGGGACATCACGACCACGCACACGTACGCGGACCGCGTGGACACCGTCGAGAAGGCGCACGCCGCCGGTCTCTCGGCCTGCTCGGGCCTGATCGCGGGTATGGGCGAGAGCGACGAGGACCTGGTCGATGTGGTGTTCGCGCTGCGCGAGCTGGACCCGGACTCGGTGCCGGTGAACTTCCTGATCCCGTTCGAGGGCACGCCGCTCGCCAAGGAGTGGAACCTGACGCCGCAGCGGGCGCTGCGGATCCTCGCCATGGTGCGGTTCGTCTGTCCGGACGTGGAGGTACGGCTCGCGGGTGGCCGCGAGGTCCATCTGCGTACGCTCCAGCCGCTCGCGCTGCACCTCGCCAACTCGATTTTCCTGGGCGACTATCTGACCAGTGAGGGCCAGGCCGGCAAGGCGGACCTCGAAATGATCGCGGACGCGGGCTTCGAGGTGGAGGGCACGGACACCACGACGCTTCCGGAGCACCGGGCTGACGCGGTGGCGGGCGGTTGCGGCTCGCACGGTGGCGGTGGCTGCGCGCCCTGCGGTGACACACCGCAGGAGACCACCCAGGCCCCCGCGGAAGCGGCGGCGGCTCGCACGGATCTGGTGGCGGTGCGCCGCCGCGGCGCCGGGACGGACCTCGCGCCCAATGCGTAGCCCCGACGCGCGCGAACTCGTCGCCCTCGACCGGGCCCATGTCTGGCACCCGTACGGCCCGATGCCGGGCCGTACGGACCCGCTGGTCGTGGAGTCCGCGTCCGGAGTACGGCTCCGGCTCGCCGAACCGGCCCACGGCCGCGCCGAGTTGGTCGACGGGATGTCCTCCTGGTGGTCGGCGATCCACGGCTACAACCACCCGGTGCTGAACGAGGCCGCGCGCGGCCAGCTGGACCGCATGAGCCATGTCATGTTCGGCGGGCTCACCCATGAGCCCGCCGTCCGGCTCGCCACCCGGCTGGTGGACATCACCCCGGAGCCGCTCCGGCATGTCTTCCTCTGCGACTCGGGCTCGGTCTCCGTCGAGGTCGCCGTGAAGATGTGTCTCCAGTACTGGCGCTCGGTGGGACAGCCGGCGAAGCGGCGGCTGCTCACCTGGCGCGGTGGGTACCACGGGGACACCTGGCAGCCGATGGCCGTGTGCGACCCGGACGGCGGGATGCACGAGCTGTGGTCGGGCGTGCTGCCCCGGCAGGTCTTCGCGGACGCTCCGCCGTCCGGGTACGAGTCGTACCAGGAGACGTACGCGGATCACCTGCGGGAGCAGATCGGGCGGCACGCGCACGAGCTGGCCGCGGTGATCGTGGAGCCGGTCGTGCAGGGCGCCGGGGGGATGCGGTTCCACTCCCCCGGGTATCTGCGGGTGCTGCGGGAGGCCTGCGACGAGCACGGTGTACTGCTGATCTTCGACGAGATCGCGACCGGGTTCGGGCGCACCGGCACGCTGTTCGCCGCCGGGCACGCGGCTGTCTCGCCCGATGTCATGTGCCTCGGCAAGGCGTTGACCGGCGGCTATCTGACAATGGCGGCGACGCTGTGCACGGGCAGGGTGGCGGACGGGATCTCGCAGGGCGAGGTCCCCGTTCTGGCCCACGGGCCCACGTTCATGGGGAACCCGCTGGCGGCGGCGGTCGCGTGCGCGTCGATCGACCTGCTGCTCGGCCAGGACTGGGGCCAGGAGGTCAAGCGTCTGGAGGCCGGCCTGCGCGAGGGGCTCGCCGACGCCGCCTCCCTGACCGGGGTGCGCGACGTCCGCGTCCTCGGCGGAATCGGCGTCGTCCAGCTGGACCACCCCGTGGACATGGCCGCGGCGACGGAGGCGGCCGTTCGCGAAGGCGTGTGGCTCCGGCCGTTCCGTGATCTGATCTACACGATGCCGCCGTACGTGACCGGCGACGAGGACCTCGCCCGCATCACGCGAGCGGTCTGCGCGGCCGCGGCGGCGGGGTGACGGGATAGCCGGGGTCGGTGCCCGGACCCCGGTACGCCCTGCGGGCGCGGCTCCGAAGCCGACCGGCACCGTCCGGTGGGCCGGAGCGTCCGTCCTCGAACGCCGGACGGGCTCGGAATGAGCCCCGCCGGCGTGCGCGGCGCGGGCGTTCGGGGGCAGAGCCCTCCAATTCTCCCGAACGCAGGACGACAAGAACACAACGACAAGGAGCAGCAGCGCATGGGCGTCATCGTCGTCAGCGGAACCGGGACCGAGATCGGCAAGACCGTGGTCACCGCGGCCCTCGCCGCCGTCGCCGCGGCGCAGGGCCGGACGGTGGCGGTGCTGAAGCCCGCGCAGACCGGGCTCGCGACCGGTGAGGCCGGTGACGCCGAGGAAGCCGCACGGCTCGCGGGCCCCGGGGTGACCGGCATCGAACTCGCCCGGTTCCCCGAACCGTTGGCACCGGCGACGTCCGCACGACGGGCGGGCATGACCCCGGTGGGCCCGCAGCAAGTCGCCGAGGCCGCCGAGAAGCTCGCCACGGAGCACGATCTCGTGCTCGTCGAGGGCGCCGGCGGTCTGCTCGTCCGGTTCGACGAACAGGGCGGCACGCTCGCCGACGCAGCCCGGCTGCTGCGCGCCCCCGTGCTGGTCGTGGCCCCCGCCGGGCTCGGCACGCTGAACGCGACCGCGCTCACCACCGAGGCCCTGCGGGCGCGCTCGCTGGAGCCGCTGGGGGTCGTGGTGGGCAGCTGGCCCGCAGTGCCTGATCTCGCGGCGCGCTGCAATCTGGCGGATCTGCCGGAGTCGGCGGGCACGGAACTGCTCGGCGTCGTACCCGAGGGCTCGGGCTCGCTGGCGCCGTCGGCGTTCCGTACGGCGGCGCCGAGCTGGCTGGCGCCCGCGCTCGGCGGTGTGTGGGACGCGGCCGCCTTCGGCGCGACCGTACGCTGATCACCATGCGAGCACGAGTGGAGGAGATCGTCTTCGACTGCGCGGAGCCCGCGGCTCTCGCCCGGTTCTGGTCCGCGCTGCTCGGCGGCGAGCCGGTGGTGCGGAACGCGGGCTGGGCGTACGTCGATCCGCCCGGTTTCGTACGCGTCGCCTTCCAGCGCGTACCGGAGGGCAAGACCGTCAAGAACCGGCTCCACCTGGATCTGGACGTGGCCGACATCGAGGCCGCGGCCGACGAGGCGGTGGGGCTCGGCGGAGCTCTGGTCGGGGACGTGGTCACCGACGCACAGGGCCGGTTCCAGGTCATGCGGGATCCCGAGGGCAACGAGTTCTGTTTCGTGGCCGAGTGTCATGGTGACGGGGCCCGGTGAGATGGTGCCGGGACCCGGTGACGGGCCCAGTGACGGGCCCGGTGACAGAGCCGAGTGACAGGGCCCAGTGACAGGGCCGGCCGAAGGGCTGACTGACCCGGGCCCTCCGGGGGGACAATCACCGTATCCGTCCATCCGTACCGGTTCGCCGGACGTCGGAGGAGGCCCCATGCCGCTGCGCAGCTCCAGAGTTCCCCGGGACGCCGTGCACCATCCCGTCTTCGCGCGTTTCTACGCCCGGTTCAGTGTGTCCGCCGACCTCCGCGGCGGGATCGCCGCACACCGCGAGGAGCTGCTGTCAGGTCTGTCCGGCCGGGTCATCGAGATCGGCGCGGGCAACGGGCTGAACTTCACGCACTACCCCGGCGCCGTGTCCGAGGTGGTCGCCCTCGAACCGGAACGCACGCTGCGGCGGTTGGCGGTGACGGCGGCCAGGCACGCGGATGTGCCCGTCGATGTGGTGCCGGGCGCCGCGGAGGCGCTTCCGGTGAAGAGCGAGGCGTTCGACGCGGCGGTCGCGTCCCTGGTGCTGTGCAGCGTCCGGGACCTGCCACGCGCTCTCTCAGAAATCAGACGTGTCCTGCGCCCCGGCGGTGAGCTGCGGTTCTTCGAGCACGGGGTGGCGCCCGGCGGAGCGATGGCCAAGGTGCAGCGGGGCCTGGACCGGACGGTGTGGCCACGGCTCTTCGGAGGTTGCCACACGGCCCGCGATCCGCTCGCCGCGATCGAGGCGGCCGGGTTCCAGCTGGGTGAGTACCGGCGGCTGCGGGTACCGGAGAGGGGCCCCCAACTCCCCACGTCCTTCTGTGTGCTCGGTGTTGCGCGACGGCCGCACGTGGACCGTCACTGACTCCATCGCCGCAGTTCACCGGCGATGTCCCGGACATCGGCCGTGCCTTGCTTCACCAGCCGGGCGAGGTCGCGGACGCGTTCGGGCGAGGTGACGACTTTCAGCCCGCACGCGGCGAGATAGCCGTACGCGACCGCCGAGGCGAACATCGCATTGGAGTGCTCGAGGGCGGGGACGTGCAGAAGGAGCTGCAGCAGGGAGGCGGCGCGGGTGTGCGGATCGTCGTAGACCGGGGTGCCGAATATCTCCGCTTCGTGCCGGCTGACGGCGGCGATCAGTGCACCCCAGTCGGTGACCTGCGGATCGCCGGGCGTCTTGTGCTCGGCGACCATGAGAAGCCAGGCGAGGTCGATCGACAGGTTTGTGCCGCCATGTGACGGTGTCTCGGCGGATTCGTCGTTGTCCATGGGTGTCGGCTGTCTCAGGGGTAGGCGGCCGCACAGGGGTTCCGCGAGGCACGGGCGCCCCGGCGGATGAACCTGCGCGAAGTCAACGCTTGCCCTGGCCCCCTCGCTTGCCTTGTGTGCCTTGCGCGCCTTGCGTGCTTTGCTCGTCCGTGCGTTCGGCGCCGGTCGTGCCGTTCGCTGCCCCGGACTCCGCCCCGAACTCCTCCGCGAACACCGACTCGTACTGCTTCATGAAGTCGGCGGCGGCCTCGACGAAAGTGCGGCCCACCTCGCCCGCGTCCTGCTTGACGAGCTCTTCGATGTAGCGGTTCACGCTCAGACCACGCTGGTGTGCCCGCCGGCGCGCGGCCTCGGCGGTGGTCTCGTCCACGCGCACGTTCAGCTGAGTCTTCGCCACACACTCAAGCTAGCGCGGTGGCGCTAGCGCCGACAAGGCCCAGGCGAGCCCGTACGCTCAGGGGTACGGGAGCTGTCGATGCCCACGACCCGGGAGGCAGTCTTGTCCACACCTGCCACAGCGCCCGCCCAGGAACTGCCCGCGGACGCACCGCTCGCCGCGCGGGCGCGCGGCCTCACCAAGGCGTACGGGACGGGCGAGACGGCGGTCCTCGCGCTGGACGCGGTGGACGTGGACATCGCGCGGGGGCGGTTCACGGCCGTGATGGGCCCGTCCGGCTCGGGCAAGCCCACACATGGTCTGTGTACCCGATTGCCGCATGAGCCACGCTGTGTAGCCAGTCGGCACCGGAGGGCAACCGCCCAGGTCAGGGGCCACACAGCACAACGCCCCCAACGCCCAGTGCAAGAAGGGCAGTTGAAGGGCGCGTCAGTGTTCCCGCGGCTGGACGGGCGCGCGGGTGGCAGCGTTGCGCCACCACCACAGGCCACGGCAGGCAGGCTCCGAGAGCGCGAAAAAGTGCCCGCACTGCGCGCACCAGGGCAACCCGTTCTCTGGGTCTACGGGACACCCTGTGCCACAGCGCGGGCACTCCTCCATGCAGTCCTACCTCATTGCCTAAGGGCTGTCCCGTAATCCCCGGCGGGCGCACGACGACAGCTACGGCACCTCGCTGCGTTGTCGGATCGCCCGAATACGCCCAGTATGAGGACGACCCTCCGCCTTGCGATGCACCGCATCTGACGCCGCGCGCTGATCCACCGGGGATTACGGGACAGCCCTTAGTCGAACTCTCCGGCCTTGACGGCTGCGGCGAGGTTCGCCCATCCGTCCTCGGTCATCGTGACGATGATGTCCGGCCGCTCAGAGTCCCGCAACGCCACAACGCCCGGCACGTTCATTGCCACCTGCGGGCAGTTGTCGACGCGCGCATCACGGCACGCCTGCGTGCCGATGAACTCGAATTCGGGTGCGTCCATCATGCTTCCCTTCCCTCTGAGTGCGGGGAATCGGTCCCCGCGCCGTATTGAGTGCGCCCCCAACTGCTCGCCGACAAGGGACAGCTGGGGGCGCTACCCGTGCCGGACGAATGGGGGAGGTACAGCGGCACGGGGTTATTCGTTGCGGCCCTTACGCGGATTCGGCCGCCATCGCGTTTCTTGCTGGTCTTGCTGGGGCGCCTGGGCGCCTACTGGTCGCGCGAATCCCGGTAGATGCGCCATAGGCGTTGACCGGTCTCACAGCCGTTATCGGCCTTGTGGGCAGTAGTGCAGCCTGCGCAGCCCTGAGCGTGCTCCAGCCATGCCCTGTACGCCTGTTGCGTGGTGCTCTCTGCTGACATGAGCGCGGTCGCGATTCGCCCAGTCCGGGTCACGGCGTCGCCTCCGCAGCCTGTCGCTTTGCCTTGCAGCGCGGGCATTCACAGGGCGGGAAGCGGAAATCCCGCATCCGACGGCCTGTCGGGCGGGCACAGATGCGTCACCTTGTCCTGAACTTCCGTCCGGGCGCCGGTCTCGGCATTGACCCGGTAGACACCGATCGAGATAGCCACGTGATCACGCGACCCTTCCGGCCACGACATAGCGCCATTCCTCGCCCAGGTGGCACAACAGGTAGGGCCGGACCAGGGTCATGGGGCGCTCCCATGGGGCGGGCGGGAACCACTGTGCGCGCGGTTCCGGCAGGGTCGGCACGCATGGGGCGCGCCCCTCGCGGTGCATGCGGGCTGCTCCCAGACCCGCGCCCCAGACGTCAGGGGAGAGCTGGGCGTGCGCCTGGGCGGCAGCCTGGGGCACCTGGGCCCTGTGCCTGCCGGGCGTACGTCGGCCCAACAGGGCGACCGTCACCCATCCGAGTAGACGTGTTACAAAGTCCATGACTGCCTGCTCTCTCAGGTGGTCCACGCCCCCGAGCCGTTCGCGCGGTTGCGGGGGTCCTTGCGTCGGACCAGGCTGCCCCTGGGACGAATCGGTGCCTAGCGGCCCCGTGTAGGCCCCATGTAGGCCAGACTTGAGATATGCGCGGAGAGACAGCGGCCCACATGATCCGGCGCCTACGGCAAGCCAAAGGGTGGAGTCAGGCGCGACTAGCGGCGGAGGCATGCCGCGCGGCGGGTTTACCGCCCGATTCCCTCACCCGGCAGGACATCTACCGGTACGAGAAAGGCAAGCGCACGCCGCGTGAATGGCTGCCGTCCCTTGCCGCCGCCTTGGACGTGTCTGCCAATGAGCTTGAACAGGCAGCCACGAGCGACGCCCAGGAGGGCGCTCCCGTCACGGTTGCTGACTTCCTCCCCGCTACCGACCCATTGGCGCCACTGAAAGCCGGACCGGGGCGCCGAATTGGTGCAGGTGACGTTACCGACCTAGCCGGCCGAGTGCACGGATTGCGCCTCGCGGATGACTTCCTAGCGGGTGGTGACCTAATCGGCCCGGCGCTTAGGGAGTTGCGCTCCGCGGTAAAGCTGCACCGCGAGGGAAGCCACACAGAAGAAGTCGGGCGCGCGTTGCTCGTGCAGATTGGTGAGCTGGCACAGATTGCCGGGTGGATTGCCTCTGATGCTGGGCGCCATGAGGAAGCGGAACGCATCTACAAACTCGGCATGAGCGCTGCCCGGCAGGCGGGGGACGGAACACTAGTCGGCAATCTCGCCGGATCGCTCGCGTATCAATACAGCAATACAGGGAACGCGAAAGAGAGCCTTACACTCGCCCGGGCTGCATTGGAAGCGGCAGGCGACGACGCGCCCCCCAAAGCGCGCGCTCTATATCTCGACCGAATCGCCTGGGCGCACACGCAAGCCAATGAAGCGCAGTCAGCAATTCGCGCCCTGGGCCAGGCATCCGAATCACTGGCAAACGACAGCGAAGCGAGGGAGTCACCCCAATACCTGTACTGGGTTGAGGCAGGCGAGTTGCAAGTGATGGAGTCGCGCGTCTATACAGAGCTGAAGAAGCCTTTACGCGCTGTTCCGCTACTTCGGGAAGTGCTGGCCCGGTACGACGCTACGCACACCCGCGAACTTGCCCTGTACCTCTCGTGGCTTGCCGTAGCACTGGCCGACGCCAACGAACCCGAGGAAGCGGCAACAACGGCACAGCGGGTCATCCTGCTTTCCGCAGACATCGCGAGCGAACGCACAGCGGAACGCGTAAAGGTTGTCCTGCACAGGCTAGATGAATATAGGGACGTGCCAGAAGTGCGGGAAGTTCTGGACGAGGCAACCTAAGGGCTGTCCCGTAATCCCCGGTGGATCAGCGCGCGGCGTCAGATGCGGTGCATCGCAAGGCGGAGGGTCGTCCTCATACTGGGCGTATT
>NZ_JBSGZO010000201.1:0-14905 GCF_053611045.1 Streptomyces sp. NPDC054841
GTCCGGGACCACGGCCGCCACGGCCGCCATCGCCGCGTCCGGGTCACGATGCCCCAGCGCGCCGGTCACCCGGGTCAGCCGGGTGCCGATCGTGAACACTTCCGTCGCCGCCCGCGGCCCCGCCGGACCCCGGTGCGCCGCCGCATGCGCGAAGCGCAGCAGCGCGTCCGCGTACGGGGCCATCGAACCGCTCACATCCAGCAGCAGCACCACCCGGCGTGGCCGCTCGGCCCGCGCCCGGTGCCGCAGCCGGGCCGGCTCCCCACCCCGGCGCAGCCACTCCCGTACGGTCCGCCGCGGATCCACGGCCCCGCGCCGTGCCGGACACAGCCGGGCGGAACGCCGCGGTTCGCCCCGCAGCGCGAACGCGGCCAGCAGCCGCCGCAGCTGCTCGCGTTCGGCGCCGGTCAACTCGGCGACATCACGGTGGCGGAGCACCTCGGCGGAGCTGGCGAGCGCGGCTGCCGCCCCCGCGTGCTCCTCGTCCGGACCGGCCTCGGCCCCGCGGGCGCGGTAGGTCTCCCGTACGACGAGCCGCGGCGGCGGGGGAACGACCAGTGCCCGCGCTCGCGGCCGGGGCCCGGCCGCACGCCGGTCGAAGCAGGCGGCGAACACCTGGTCGTAGCGGTCCAGATCGTCCTGGCTGCCGCAGAGAGTGAGCCGCCCGGCCCAGTACACGCCCGTACGCTGCTCCGGCCCCAGTTCGTCGAGCGCCCGCAGAAACGTCTGCACCCGGTCCGGCCCCGCATCCAGCCCTGCCGCCCGCAGCGCACGCGCGAACCCCACCAGCACCGCGGGCCCATCGGCTGCCGTCGTCGTCATCGTTCTCACGCCCCCGCCCCGCGCAGCGCGAGGATCGCGGACAGGTCCAGGGAACGGGCCCGCTCGGCGTCCTCCCGGTACTTCAGCACCGAACCCAGGGTGGCCACCGCCAGCTCGGCATCCAGCTCCGTCGCACCCAGCGCGTCCAGGGCTTCCGCCCAGTCGATGGTCTCGGCGACCCCGGGCGGCTTCAGCAACTCCTCGGCCCGCAGCGCCTGTACGACGCAGGTCACCTGCTCGGCGAGCCGCGCGGTCACTCCCGGCAGCCGTCTGCGGACGATCGCCAGCTCGCGGGCGAAGGACGGGTGGTCGAACCAGTGGTACAGACAGCGCCGTTTCAGCGCGTCGTGCACCTCACGCGTCCGGTTCGAGGTGAGCACCACCACCGGCGGCGCCGTGGCCCGCAGCGTGCCCAGCTCCGGCACGGTGACCGTGTACTCCGACAGCAGCTCCAGCAGAAACGCCTCGAACTCGTCGTCGGCCCGGTCCACTTCGTCGACCAGCAGCACCGACGGCTGCGTCCGCAGTGCCTGCAGCAGTGGCCGCTCGATCAGGAACCGCCGGTCGTACAGCTCGTCCTCCAGTTGCTCCACATCGGTGATCCCGGCGGCCTCGGCGGCCCGCAGATGCAGCAACTGGCGTGGAAAGTCCCAGTCGTACAGCGCCTGTGAGGCATCGATCCCCTCGTAGCACTGCAACCGGATCAACGGCGCACCCAGCATCTGCGCCAGCGCCCCCGCGAGCGACGTCTTGCCCACGCCCGCGTCCCCCTCGCAGAAGATCGGCCGATGCAGCTTCAACGCCAGATAGCAGGCGATCGCCAGCCCGTCGTCCACGAGATACCCGACCGCCTCCAGCCCCTCCCGTACCTCGTCGGGTCCCGGCGGCACGGACATCGCCTCACCCGCCGACCGTCCCTCTCCATGGTCCCGCGCGGCCCCGGAGCCGGACGCCGTCGCCGAGCTGGAGCCGGACGCCGTCGACGCGGAGTCGGACGCCCGTGCCCCGCCCCCGGCGGCTCCCCCCGAGGGCCCGCCCATCTCGGTCATCCACGGGGCTCGCTCATCCACGGGGCACCCGTCAGGCCATCCCGGCCGCGGCCAGCACGGCACGCCGGGTGAGCACCCGCGCCAGATGCTCCCGGTAGTCGGCGGAAGCCGACAGGTCGGAGGACGGGCGCGTGCCCTCGGCCGCCGCCTCCGCGGCTCGCGCCACGGCCTGCGGGCCGTCGGCGCCCGCGAGGGCCGCCTCCGCCGCCGCGGCCCGCAGCGGCGTCGCCCCCATGTTGGTGAGACCGACCCTGGCCTCCGCGATACCGCCGTCGCCGCCCCGTACCAGCGCCGCCACGCCGACAATGGCCCATGCCTGGGCCACCCGTTGGAACTTCTCGTAGTGGAAGCCCCAGCCGTCCGTCTTCGGCACCCGCACTTCCACCACCAGCTCGTCCGGCCGGAGCACGGTCTGCAGGTAGTCGGCGAAGAACTCCCGCGCCGGGATCGTCCGCCGCCCCTGCGGGCCCGCCGCGACCAGCTCTCCGTCGAGGGCGAGGACGACCGCCGGCAGATCCCCGGCCGGGTCGGCGTGGGAGAGTGCGCCGCCCAGCGTCCCCGGGTGCCGTACGGCCGGATCGGCGACCGTCGCCGTCGCTGCCGCAAGCAACCCGGCGTGGCGCCGTACCAGCGGATCGCGGATCACGTCGTGATGCGTGGTCATCGCCCCGATGACCAGAACGTCCCCGTCCTCACGCACGCCCTTCAGCTCCGGGATCCGCCCGACGTCCACCACCAGCTCCGGAAACGCGAGCCGCAGCCGCAGCATCGGCAGCAGACTCTGACCGCCGGCCAGCACCTTCCCCTCCTCACCGGCGTCCGCCAGCGCGCGCACCGCCTCGTCCACCGTCTCCGGTCGCGCGTAGTCGAAGGCTGCAGGGATCATGCCATCCCCTCTTCGCTCGGGGCGGGCGCCTGGCCCGTCGTCGGTACTTCGCCCTCCGGCCGCTCCTGGCCCGCCGCGGACCGTCCTGCCGCCGTGCGTGCCTGTCTGATGGCCTGCCAGACCCGCTCCGGGGTGCACGGCATCGCCACGTCCGTGACGCCGAGCGGCCGCAGCGCGTCCACGATCGCGTTCACCACGGCCGGCGTCGACGCGATGGTCCCGGCCTCGCCCACGCCCTTCACTCCGAGCGGATTCGACGTGGCCGGCGTCTCGGTGCGCTCCGTCGTGAACTCCGGGAGATCCATCGCCGACGGCACGAGATAGTCGGCCATGGTCCCGGACACCAGGTTGCCGTCGTCGTCGTACACGGCCTCCTCGTACAGGGCCTGTGCGATGCCCTGCGCGACGCCTCCGTGCACCTGTCCCTCGACGATCATCGGGTTGACCACCCGGCCGACGTCGTCGACGCACACGTACGAACGAATCCGCGTCCGCCCCGTCTCCGTGTCGACCTCGACCGCGCACAGATGCGTCCCGTGCGGATACGAGAAGTTGTCCGGGTCCACGAGATGCTCGGCGTTGATCGTCGGCTCCATGCCGTCGGGCAGGTCGTGCGAGGAGAACGTCTCGAACGCGACCTCCTGGATCGTCCGCCGTGCCTCCGGCGAGCCCCTCACGGAGAACACGCCGTCCGCGAAGTCCAGATCGTCCTCACTGGCCTCCAACAGATGCGCGGCGACCTTCCTGGCCTTCTCCACGACCTTCTGCGCCGCCGCGTGGACCGCCGAGCCGCCGACCACCAGCGAACGCGAACCGTAGGTGTCCATCCCCTGCGGCGCCGCCCGGGTGTCCCCGTGCAGCACCTCGACATCCTCGAACGGCACACCCAGCACATCCGCCGCGATCTGGCTCCAGCAGGTCACATGCCCCTGACCGTGCGGGCTCGTCCCCGTGACCACCTCGACCTTGCCGGTCGGCAGCATGCGGATGCTCGCCGCCTCCCAGCCCCCGGCGGCATACCGCAGATCCCTCAGCACCCGGCTCGGCGCGATCCCGCACATCTCCGTGTACGTCGACACGCCGATGCCCAGCCGGACCGGGTCGCCGCGCCGCGCCCGCTCCTGCTGCTCGGCGCGCATCCCCTCGTAGCCGAACAGCGCGAGCGCCTTGTCCGTCGCCGCTTCGTAGTTGCCGCTGTCGTAGGTGAGTCCCGAGATCGACGTGTACGGGAACTCGTCATGCCCGATCCAGTTGCGGCGGCGCAGCTCGAGTGGCTCCATGCCCAGCTCGACCGCGAGCTCGTCCATGATCCGTTCGATCGCGAACGTCGCCTCCGGCCGGCCGGCGCCGCGGTAGGCATCCGTAGGGGTCCGGGTCGTGAACACACCGGTGCAGGTGAACGCGTAGGCGTCCATCTTGTAGATCGCCGGGTACATGAACGCGCCGAGCAGCGGAGTCCCCGGCGTGATCAGCATCAGGTACGCGCCCATGTCCGCCAGCAGATCGACTTTCAGTCCGAGCAGCTTCCCGTCCCGCATCGCGGCGATCTCGACGTCCTGGATCTGCCCGCGGCCGTGGTGGGTGGCCAGGTATCCCTCGGAGCGCGACTCGGTCCACTTCACCGGCCGCCCCAGTTTCCGGGCGACGGCGAGTGCCAACGCCTCTTCCCCGTACACCTGGAGCTTGGACCCGAACCCGCCGCCGACATCCGGCGCGATCACCCGCAGCTTCTGCTCCGGAATGCCGGTCACCATGGCCATCAGCACCCGCACGATGTGCGGGATCTGGGTCGCGGAATACAGGGTGTACTCCCCGGACGCGGCGATCGGCGTCACGACCACGGCCCGTGGCTCCATCGCGTTGGGGATCAGACGCTGCTGGACGAATCGCCGCCGCACCACCACGTCGGCCCGCGCCTGGACCGATTCCCAGTCCTCACCGGTCGTCAGCGGCCAGACATAGCACCGGTTCGTCCCCTTGTCCGCGTGGACCAGCGGTGCGCCGTCCGCGAGGGCGGCCTCCAGGTCGAGCACCGGTTCCATCGGCGTGTAGTCGACCTCCACCGCCTCCAGCGCGTCGGCCGCCGCGTAGCGGTCCCGTGCGACCACCACGGCCACCGGGTCCCCGGCGTAGCGGACCTCGTCGACGGCGATCGGCGGATGGTCGGGCATCACGATGTCCTCGGTCACCGGCCATGCGCACGGCATCGACGCCAGCCCGTCCGCGAGGTCACGCCCGCTGTACGCGGCGACGACCCCGGGCCGCTCCCGAGCGGGCGCCACGTCCACCCGGTCGATCCGCGCATGCGCCATGGGACTGCGCAGAATCGCCATGTGCAGCATCCCGGGCACGCTGATGTTGTCCGTCCAGGTGGTCTGCCCGGTGATGAGGTGCGCGTCCTCCTTGCGCGCCCGGGCACGGCCCACTTCCCTCTCGCGCGTTCCGTCCGCCGGCTGCGCGGTCATGCCACAGCCTCCTGTCCGTCGCGGGCGGCTGCGAGCACGGCCTGGACGATGTTCTGGTACCCCGTGCACCGGCAGAGGTTGCCTTCGAGGGCCTCGCGTACCTCGGAAGGAGTCGGATGCGGATTCTCCCGGAGCAGATCCCGCGCCGCCATGATCATTCCGGGCGTGCAGTATCCGCACTGCAGCGCGTGCTTCTCATGGAACGCCTTCTGCAAGGGGTCGAAACCGCCGCCCTCGGCGCCTAGCCCCTGGACGGTCGTCACCTCGCCCCCGTCTGCCTGCACCGCGAGTACCGAGCAGCTCTTGACGCTCTGCCCGTCCAGCTCGACGGTGCACGCGCCGCAGTTGCTGGTGTCGCAGCCGATGGGGGTGCCGGTCAGCCCCAGTCGGTCCCGCAGGTAGTGGACGAGCAGCAGACGCGGTTCCACATCGTCCTCGTAGGCGATGCCGTCCACGGTCACCGAGATACGGTTCATGAGCCCTCCCAAGGGCCCCGGGGCAGGGATTACCAGCCGGTTTCGTCCGATATGCCCAACTTTAGGTCTGTGCAACACGCCCCGCGACCGCTCCCTTACCGTGCAGGGCGGCACACAGGCGGAGACCGTGATCATCGCCTCCGTGGGGCGCCTGCCCGGGCCGGGGCGGCCGGGGCGGCCGGGGTGCCGTTTCAGTCGATGGGCCAGGTGTGGGCCGGCGCGTTGAGGTGCATGTAGTCCATGTACTGCACCGTCATGCGCCGCAGCGCTTCATGGTGATCCACATGAGCGGTGTCGGCGATGTGATGGAACATCTCCGCCTGCCACACCGCGCCGTTACGGCCGGTGACGCACCGCTGCTCGATGACTCCCAGCAGCGGCTCCCGCCACGACGCGTCCATGCCCGAATGCTCCAGCCCCGCATGAGCCAGCGGCAGCAGGCGCCGCAGAACGAGCTCGGCCGCCGGCACCTCGCCCATGCCCGGCCAGTACAGACGTGCGTCGATCCCGTGCCGGGCCGCGGTGTGCAGATTCTCCTCGGCGGCCGAGAACGACATCCGTGACCAGACCGGCCGGTCCTCCTCGACCAGGGCGCGTGTCAGTCCGTAGTAGAAGGCACCGTTCGCCAGCACATCGGCCACCGTCGGCCCGGCCGGCAGCACCCGGTTCTCCACCCGGAGATGGGGTCTGTCGTGGGCGACGGCGTAGACGGGGCGGTTCCACCGGTAGATCGTGCCGTTGTGCAATGTGAGTTCGGCCAGTTCGGGGATGTCGCCACCGTCCAGCGTCTCCAGCGGGTCCTCCTCGTCGCACAGGGGCAGCAGCGCGGGGAAGTAGCGCACGTTCTCCTCGAAGAGGTCGAAGACGCTGGTGATCCACCGCTCGCCGAACCACACCCTCGGCCGGACTCCCTGCACCTTGATCTCCTGGGGACGGGTGTCCGTGGCCTGCTCGAAGAGGGGAATACGGGTCTCGCGCC
The DNA here is from genome assembly GCF_053611045.1 of Streptomyces sp. NPDC054841. Taxonomy (NCBI): domain Bacteria; kingdom Bacillati; phylum Actinomycetota; class Actinomycetes; order Kitasatosporales; family Streptomycetaceae; genus Streptomyces; species Streptomyces sp. NPDC054841. The sequence goes on from NZ_JBSGZO010000201.1 coordinate 6,678, forward strand.
ACAGCTCCTTGCCGAACAGGAAGGGAGAGTTGGCAGCCAGTGCGACCTGTACACCCGCGATCGCCTGCGCCGCGTTCCAGTACCCCGCGAACTCGTCCGGTGAGACCTGCAGATGGAACTGGGTACTGGTGCACGCCGCCTCCGGCGTGATGGTGTCCGCGTAGGTCCGCAGCCGGTCCACGCCGTCCACCGCGATCCGCAGATCCTCACCCCGGGCGGCGAACACCTGCTCGTTCAGGAGCCGGTACCGAGGGTTCTCCGACAGTGCCGCCTCGCCCACGTCCGACAGCTTCAGTGTCGGCAGGATCCCGACCATGGCCAGATGGGCGCCCACCGCCGAAGCGCGCTCCTCGGCGTGGTTGAGGGCGTCCCTGATCTCCTGCTCCCACGCATCGGGCCCGCCCGCCGTCAGCTGCCTCGGCGGGATGTTGATCTCCAGATTGAACCGGCCCAGCTCACTGGACCACGCGGGATCCGCGATCGCCTCGAGTACGTCGGTGCTCCGCATCGCGGGCTCGCCCGCGGCGTCCACGAGGTTCAGCTCGATCTCCAGGCCGACCTGGGGCCGTTCGGACTCGAATCGTGCCTCGCGCAGCATCAGGGCGAAGGCGTCGAGGCACTGCTGCATCTTGTTCCGGTAGCGCCGCCGGTCTTCACGGGTGAACACCAGCGCGGGGACGTCTCGTCCCATCGGCCCTCCCGTATCTTCTCGGGCCCGCACCCCCTCTCAGCGTCCCACTCCACGGCCGCCAGGACCAGCGAGGACGGTCTGCCGCCGCGCGCGGCCCGGAACCGGACCGGGCGGCGAGGCCCGCCCGTGCGGCGTGCCCCGCCCGCACGGCGTGGCGAGCGTCCGCGCTGTTACACAGATCTGCAGGCGCGTGACCCGAGGGGCTGGGGTGGCGTGCGGGGTGGCGCGAGCGGCGGCAACCGCTTGTTGTTGATCCTTGTACGGATCGCTGTATCTGGCAGCGGGTTCGCCGGCCGGGTACGTCCTCATCGGTGCCCTATGCAGCGGAGAGTTACGGAAATGTCCGCTTTTTGTAACTCAGGATGATTCATCCGCTTGTGGTCGAGGTGATCCCGTCAGAGTGTGCGTCCTCGGCACCGGCCGAGAACATGGTCCGCTCACCGACCCTGATCCAGAGTCTGTGCGCACCGACTTGAGAGGGCATCCATGTCTGCTTCTCGTAACGCCCGTCGCCTCGTCGCGACGGTCCTCGCGTCCGGCGTGCTCGTCGGCGTAGCGGCCCTGCCGGCGTCGGCGGCCGACACGGACGACCGCCACGGCCGCCACGAGTCCCGGCGTTCCGCAGTGGCCATCGGCCAGGTCCAGCACAACAGCCCCGGACGCGAGAACCGCTCCAACCGAAGCCTGAACGCCGAGTGGGTCGAAGTGACGAACGCCGGCCGGCACGCGGTGAACCTGAACGGCTGGACCCTGAGCGACAGCGACGGCAACCGCTACCGCTTCAACCACCTTCGCCTGCCCGCCCGCTCCAGCGTCAGAGTCCACACCGGCTTCGGCCGCGACACCCATCGCGACGTGTACCAGGACCGTCGCGAGCAGATCTGGGACAGGCACGACACCGCGACTCTTCGCAACGACCGCGGGCGCACCGTCGACACCGAGTCGTGGGGCCGCGGATACGACGAGTCGTGGGATCGCGGACGCCACCACAACGACGAGCCGCGGGGCCGCGGACGCCACCACGACCGCTAGCCCGGACCGGTAGCCGCACCCGGGTGACCAGGTGCGGCTGCGCCACCCCCCCATCGCGGCGTGCCACGGCCGACCGGCCCCGGCACGCCGCACTTTCATGTGGCACCACGCTCATGGCGATGGAGTCGGCACCGGACCCTAGGGCCGTAAGCTCCTCCGCCGAACGGGTCAGATCACTTCACATCACGTCAAGTTCTTCACCAGAGCAGCGATGTACCGGCTGATCGAGTGACCCCGTACACCGTCGGTGGTCGGGGCCAACGGGTCGCTGGTCAGGCCCGTGGCCCGGTCGGCAGGCCCGCCTGGGTAACCGGGGCGGCCCGCTCTATGCCTCGCTCGCCCGCAGCATCCCCTCGCGGTCGACGATCTTCACCCGCTCCCGGTTTTCCGCGGCGCCGAGGGCGCGCTCGGCAGCGTCGAGCCGGTGCCAGCCCTCCCACGTGGTGTACCGGACGTCATTGCTGTCGAGGAAGGCGACGACCGACTCGGGGCCCGGCGCGGGGGGCGTGTGCAGGCGTCCGTTGTTGTGGTCGTCCAGGAGGTTCGCGACCGTCTCGTTGGCGTCGCCCTTGGTGTGGCCGATGAGGCCGACCGGGCCACGCTTGATCCAGCCGGTGACGTACGTCGACTGCATGTGCTCGCCGCCTTCGACGACGCGGCCGCCGTCGTGCGGCACCGTGCCGGTGACGAAGTCGAAGGGCAGTTTCGGCAGTTCCTCGGAGAGGTAGCCGACCGCCCGGTACACGGCCTGCACGTCCCACGTGCGCATCTCGCCCGTGCCGGTCACATTGCCGGTGCCGTCGAGCTGCGTCCGCTCGGTGCGCAGCCCCACGACCTTTCCGTCCTCGCCGACGACTTCGGTCGGGGACTCGAAGAAGTGCAGGAACAGCTTGTGCGGCCGGTCGCCGATGTCCCTGATCGCCCAGTTCTCCAGGGTCTGCGCGACCATGTGCGCCTGCTTGTTGGCGCGACGCGTGGCGATGGAGCCCTCGTCGTAGTCGATGTCCTCGGGGTTGACGATGACCTCGATGCTGGGGGAGTGGTCGAGCTCCCGCAGCTCCATGGGGCTGAACTTGGCCTGCGCCGGCCCGCGTCGCCCGAAGACGTGAACCTCGAGAGCCTTGTTGGCGGCAAGCCCGTCGTACACGTTCGGCGGGATCTCCGTCGGCAGGAGCTCGTCGGCGGTCTTCGCGAGAATCCGCGCCACGTCGAGCGCGACGTTGCCGACGCCGAGCACGGCCACCTTCTCGGCCTCCAGCGGCCAGGTACGGGCTACGTCCGGGTGCCCGTCGTACCAGGACACGAAGTCAGCCGCGCCGTACGACCCTTCGAGGTCGATGCCGGGTATGTCGAGCGCCCGGTCGGCGTTCGCACCCGTGGAGAAGATCACCGCGTCGTAGAACTCGCGCAGATCGTCGAGGCCGATGTCGTTCGGGTAGTCGACGTTCCCGAACAGCCGGACCTGTGGCTTGTCCAGCACTTGGTGCAGCGCGGTGACGATGCCCTTGATCCGGGGGTGGTCGGGGGCGACGCCGTACCGGATCAGCCCGAACGGAGCAGGAAGCCGCTCGAAGAGGTCGATGGAGACGCCGGGCTCGGCAGCGGCCTCGGACTTCAGCAGCGCGTCGGCGGCGTAGATCCCGGCGGGTCCGGCTCCGACGATGGCGACCCGCAGGGGGCGGTGCATGACAGGTTCCCTTCGAGTGGCGACGGGTGTCTTGATCGCCACCCTCGCAACAAAATACCTGCTCAGGTACCTGGCTCGAACCTATGACCTCATAAGCTGGGCTTATGGCCTCTCATAGACGCCCTTGATGAGAAGGTCAGGCCCTTGTGTGCCCTGTCGAGCCCGACGTGCCGTCGGCTGCGACAGGGTGCCCGGCGTTCGACACTGCGTGGGTGCTGTGCGATGGCCACATCGCCGTCGGGCTCGGCTGTGGGGTGTCATGTGTGGAGCGGTCGGTGAGTAGCGGTGATGGGGGAGGGGAGCCGGGTGGAGCCCGTGAGGTAACAGTCGGTGGCGGCTGCGGCTGCTCGTCCTTCCGCGATGGCCCATACGACGAGGGACTGGCCGCGTCCTGCGTCGCCGGCGACGAACACGCCGTCCGTGTTGGGGTGTTCTGCCTTCCCGGCCTGCGCTGCCGCTCCAGGCGCTCCTGCTGCTCCCGCCGTTTCAGCGGCCTCGGCGACCTCGGCGGCTTTGGCTGCGAAGGCCGCGTCCCGGGCGTAGTTTCCGCGGTCGTTCAGCGTGAGTCCGAGTTGCTCCATCAGACCGGTGCCCGGCTCGGGGCCGGAGAAGCCGAGGGCGAGTATGACCAGCTCCGCCGGGATCACCCGCTCGGTGTGCGGCCGTGGCGTCCTGGCCCGGGGCTCCACTTCGGTCAGGAGCAGTGCGCGTACGTGGCCGGCCTGGTCGCTTTCGAAGCGGAGGGTGGCGGACGAGAAGAGCCTCGGATCCCTGCCCTCCCGCCCACGGGCCTCTTCATGGGCATGGGAGATCCGGTAGACCTTCGGATGGGTGATGGGCCAGGGCTGGGTGTCCGGCCGGGTGTCGCCGGGTTCCGGGTTGATGTCGAGCTGGACCACACAGGCCGCGCCCTGGCGCAGGGCGGTGCCCAGGCAGTCCGAGCCGGTGTCTCCGCCGCCGATGATGACGACGTGCTTGCCTTCGGCGGTGAGGGAGGGCGAGGCGTGGTCGCCTTCCGTGACCCGGTTGGCGATGGTCAGATAGTCCATGGCCTGATGGATGCCGTCCAGTTCGCGGCCGGGGACGGGGAGTTCGCGGCGCTGCGTGGCGCCGACGGCGACGATCACCGCGTCGTGACGTCTCCTGAGATCGGTGGCGTCGGCATCGGGGCCGACGTCCACACCGGTGCGGAATTTGGTGCCCTCCGCTCGCATCTGCTCGATGCGCCGGTCCAGTTGCCGCTTCTCCATCTTGAATTCGGGGATGCCGTAGCGCAGGAGTCCGCCGATGCGGTCGGCACGCTCGTAGACGACGACGGTGTGGCCGATCCGGGTGAGCTGTTGCGCCGCGGCCAGCCCCGCGGGTCCCGACCCGATGATGGCGACGGTCTTTCCGCTGAGCCGGTCGGGCGGCATGGGTGCTACGTATCCGCGTTCCCAGGCCTCGTCGGCGATGGCCTGCTCGACGTTCTTGATCGTCACCGGGTCGGCGTTGATGGCCAGCACACAGGCGTCCTCGCACGGCGCCGGGCACAGCCGCCCGGTGAACTCCGGGAAGTTGTTCGTCGCATGCAGCCGCTCAGCGGCGGCATACCAATCGCCCCGTGACGCGTACACGTTCCACTCGGGGATGAGGTTCCCCAACGGGCAGCCGCTGTGGCAGAACGGTATGCCGCAGTCCATGCAGCGCCTCGCCTGCTCGGACACGAGCGGCAGCAACGCCTGCCCCGCGTAGACCTCTTTCCAGTCGCCCAGTCGTTCCTCGACGGGGCGAGGCGGGACGGGCCGACGGGGGATCTTGAGAAAGCCGAAGGGGTCGGTCATGCGCCGCCTCCATCGCTTACTCATGGCGCGTTACGGCGTTCCGACCAGCTTACGCCGGTTTGCACCGCTTTAACCGAGCCGCAGGCGGCTAGTGCGGGCGCGCGACTCCGGCGTGGCCGGGTTCGGTAACCGCCTGGTTGCTTTCGGTGGCCGGAGTGCGGCTTGCCGTCATGCCGCTCTCCCTCGTCGTGCTGCCGTCATGCCGCCGTGCGAGGCGGCCACGATCCGTGGTGAGCACGCCTCGTTGGGTGAGGAGGCCGGCCCCCGTCGCGCGGCTCGGGTGAGTACTCGTACTCATGTGCGCAGTCGGCCGGAGCGGAACCATGAGGCGCAGCGTGGCAGAGGGCCGCGCCCGTGCGTGCTCATATGGGGGACGGGACGGCATGGGGAAGTTCTTCGGCGCGGGACTGGCCGTCGCGGTTGCCGCCGCGGCCGTGATCCTGGCCTATGTGGTGGGGGCGCCGCCGGCGGTGGTGCTCGGGGCGGGGGCCGGGTTGGTCGGCCTGCTGTGGCTGCTCGTGCTCCTGACCGTGCCGTGGAACCTGTACTTCCGGGCTCATGCGGTGCTCGCCGAGATCGCGGTGAGCCGGGAGAAGGGCCTGGAGGTCTCGCCGGTGCGGGACGCCGAGGCTGCGCGCATCGCGCGGATGATGCTACGGGCAGCGGTGGCGGGCCATGTCGTGACAGCGGGTGTCGCGGTTGCGGTCACGCTGGCGACGGGGCGGGTGGCGGGCTACTGGTTCGCCGGGTTCTTCCTGTTGAGCACCCTCTTCCGGCCGGCGGGTGCCTACTTCGCACAGCTGCGGCGGCGCCTGGGCACGCTGCTCAAGGACGTGACGTATCCGCGCGACGACGTGGTGGAGATGCGGGCGCGGGTGGACCGCATGGAGGCCGGGATGAAGGTCCTCGAGGGGAAGGCCGAGGAGCAGTACCGCGCGCTTGCCGAACTGCGGCGCGCCGTGGACGCGTTGGGCATGGCGTCGTACGAGCGGGCCGACGAGGCCGACCGGAAGGTCGCCGCGCTGGGCAGGGAGTTCGAGTCGACGGTGAACCGGCTCACCGACAACCAGGAGATCATCGCGGGTGTGAAGGCATTTCTGCGCCTGCTGCGGGAGAGTGGTGACGGCATCGAGCGGTCGAGGGGCCCGCGACCGATCTGACCGGGCATCGTGATCGGGGGCGTGCGCCGATCCTTGCCCGGCGCAGCAGTGTCAGCCCTCCACCGGCAGGCCGCGCGGCTCCTTGATCCGCTTCATGATGATCTGCGAGTTGACCTCGTTGACGCCGGACAGCGCGGTCAGCTTCTCGATCCACAGCCGCTCGTACGCGCGCAGATCCGCCACTGCGATGCGCAGCAGGCATCCCGGGCTGCCGAAGAGCCGGTACGCCTCGATGACGTCGGGGATGTCCTGGAGTGCGGCCTCGAACGCCTCGACCACCTCACGGTCGCGCTTGACCTCGATGGAGACGAGCACTTCGAAGCTCCGGCCGACGGCCTCCGGGTCGATGACCGCCCGATAGCCCTGGATCACCCCGTCCTGCTCCAGCTGCCGGACCCGGCGCATGCACGGCGAAGGGGTCAGGCCCACCCGCAGGGCGAGCTCCTGATTGCTCAGCCGTCCATCGTTCTGCAGCTCGCGCAAGATTTCTCGGTCGATCTCATCCATGGAGCAATTATCCACCACGCCTTTCGCGTCTGCCGGACGAAATTGGCGATCATATTGCGCGAACAAACTCATATCATTGCGTCCGACTGCTCCGGCCACCCCCCGGAACAGCCATGGGGCGCAGCCCGGCCGGGCCAAGAGCGAGGCCGGGCCGCGTGCCCCGTCGAATTCGCCGCTTCACCAGCGGCACGGACGAGGAGTGGGCACTGTGGGACGGATCGTCGTCATCAGTACCGGTGGCACGATAGCCAGCCGCTGGCAGGGCTCGGGTTTCGCCGCCGACGCACATGGCCGGGAGGTCATGGCGACTGCCGCGGTGCCCGAAGGCATCACTGTCGAGGTCGTCGACCTGTTCAGCGTGAACAGCCCCCGCCTCACCACCGCCCATCAGCTCACCCTGCTGCGCACGGTGCACGAGGTGCTCGCCGACCCGGGCGTGGACGGCATCGTCGTCACCCACGGCACGGACACACTGGAGGAGTCGGCTTTCCTGGTCGACCTCCACCACGACGACCCTCGCCCGGTGGTCTTCACCGGCGCCCAGCTTCCGCTCGACGCTGCCGACGGCGACGGACCGGGCAATCTCCATGACGCGCTGCTGACGGCCGCCACGACGCGCGGTCTGGGCGTACTGGTCACCTTTGACGGCAAGGTGCACCCGGCCCGCGGCACCGTCAAGACGCAGACGCTCGCCCCGGACGCCTTCGGCGACCCGTCCGGCACCTGTATCGGAAACGTCGGCTTCGGGCGTGTTTCCGTACTGGACCACCCGCGGCGCCCCGGTGCGCTCGCGCTGCCCGGTATGCCCGGCACTCCGCCCCGCGTCGACATGGTGATGCACCACGCGGGCGCCGACGCGCTGCTGCTGAACGCGGCCGTGGATGCCGGGGCGCAGGGAATCGTCCTCGTGGCCACCGGCGCCGGCAACGCGACCCCCGAGATCGTCGAGGCCGTCGCCTCCGCCACGGCCCGCGGCGTGCTCGTCGCCCTGACCACCCGCGTCCAGGCCGGACCGGTCGCCGAGATCTACACCCACGGTGGCGCGGTCGACCTCGTGGCCGCGGGCGCCGTGCCGACCGGCACGCTGCGCGCCGGCCAGGCCCGGATCGCCGTACTCACCGCGCTGCTCGCCGCCACCGACCCGCGCGAGCGGGACCGGGTGCTCCGGCACGCGCTCGGCGAGGCCGTTTCCGCCGACGCCGACGTGGCTGCCGAGCTCGTCCAGGCATAGGGACTGATCCGCCGGGCTCCGGAGACCGTCAGGCAGCTCCGGCTCGGCCGACGCTGCCTCCGGCTACCGCCGAAGCAGGCCGCGGCCTGTGCCGGGC
>NZ_JBSGZO010000202.1:0-14830 GCF_053611045.1 Streptomyces sp. NPDC054841
GAGCCCGGACCCCACTGATCGGCGATCATCGTAACCGCCGATTCACATAGACACCCAATCGGGCGTATGGCTATTCGGCAGTGGCGAGTGTTGCCACCAGGACGGCCTTGATGGTGTGCATTCGGTTCTCGGCCTCGTCGAAGACGACCGAGTGGGCGGATTCGAAGACCTCGTCGCTGACTTCGAGTTCGGTCAGGCCGTGGCGCTCGTGGATCTCGCGGGCGACCTTGGTGCCCAGGTCGTGGAAGGCGGGCAGGCAGTGCAGGAACTTGACGTCGGCGTTGTTGGTGGCGCGCAGGACGTCCATGGTCACCCGGTAGGGGGCGAGGGCCTTGATGCGTTCGTCCCAGACCTCCTTGGGTTCGCCCATGGAGACCCAGACGTCGGTGGCGATGAAGTCGCAGCCGTCGACGCCTTCGGCGATGTCCTCGGTGAGCGTGATCGTGGCGCCGCCGGCCTCGGCGAGCCGGTGGGCCTGCGCGACGACCTCCTGGGAGGGCCAGTAGGCCTTGGGGGCGACGATCCTTACGTCCATGCCGAGCAGGGCGCCGGTGACCAGGTAGGAGTTGCCCATGTTGAACCGGGCGTCGCCGAGGTAGGCGAAGACGATCGCATCGCCGCCGTTGCCGCTGCCCTTGCCGATGCCCTTGCCGCTGTGTTCGGTCATGGTGAGCACGTCGGCGAGCATCTGGGTGGGGTGCCAGTCGTCGGTGAGGCCGTTGAAGACGGGTACGCCGGCGTGTGCGGCGAGCTCTTCGACGGCGGCCTGGCTGTCCCCGCGGTACTCGATCCCGTCGAACATCCGGCCGAGCACGCGGGCGGTGTCCTTGACCGACTCCTTGTGGCCGATCTGGGAGCCGGAGGGGTCGAGGAAGGTCGTCGAGGCGCCCTGGTCGGCGGCGGCGACTTCGAAGGCGCAGCGGGTGCGGGTCGAGGTCTTCTCGAAGATCAGCGCGATGTTCTTGCCGCGCAGCCGCTGGACCTCGGTGCCGGCACGCTTGGCGGCCTTGAGCTCGGCGGCCAGGTCGATCAGGCCGCGGAACTCGTCCGCCGTGAAGTCGAGCTCCTTGAGGAAGTGGCGGCCTTCGAGTTGTGTCGCCATGGTGGCTGCTCCTGGGTCGCGAATGCGGGGACCATGGAATTCTATACACACTCCCGTATTGCTATTCACTGAGGGTGGGCGGCGTCCCGCTCCACGGGACAGCTCATGCAGCGGGGGCCGCCGCGGCCCCGGCCGAGTTCGCTGCCCGGGATCTCGATGACCTCGATGCCCTGCTTGCGCAGGTGGGTGTTGGTCGTGACGTTGCGTTCGTAGGCCACGACGACCCCCGGCTCGACGGCGAGGACGTTGCAGCCGTCGTCCCACTGCTCGCGCTCCGCCGAGTGCACGTCCTGTGTCGCCGTGAGGACCCGGATGTCCTGCAGCCCGAGGGCGGCGGCGATCGCGCTGTGCATGTGCTCGGGCGGATGGTCGGTGACCCGCAGGGACAGGGCCCGCTCGCCGGCGGCCGGCTCGATCGTGTACGAGCGCAGCATGCCCAGGCCCGCGTACTGGGTGAAGGTGTCGTGGTCCACCATCGTCATCACGGTGTCCAGGTGCATGAACGCCCGTCGCTTGGGCATGTCGAGCGCCACGATCGTCCGCGCGGAGCCGGCCGCGAACAGCCCTCGGGCGAGCATCTCCACGGCCTGCGGGGTGGTGCGCTCGCTCATGCCGATCAGTACCGCGCCGTTGCCGAGGACCAGGACGTCGCCGCCTTCGATGGTGGAGGGATAGTCGTCCTGCCCCTCCGACCAGTGGTGGAAGCCGCCCGCCTCGGGGCCGGTGAACAGCGGATGGTGCTTGTAGATCGCTTCGAAGTGCACGGTCTCGCGCCGGCGGGCGGGCCAGCGCATGGCGTTGATGGACACGCCGTCGTAGATCCAGGCGGAGGTGTCGCGGGTGAAGATGTGGTTGGGGAGCGGGCCGAGCAGGAAGTCGTCCAGGTCCATGACGTGGAAGCGCACGGACGACGGCTCGGAGTGACCGGCGAGGAACTCCCGCTTGGTCATCCCGCCGACCAGCGCCTCGACCAGCACGCCGGTGTCCATCTCGTCGAAGGCGGCCCGCAGATGGTCCGTGGCGAGCGGGCCGTACTCCTTCTCGTCGAAGACCCGGTCCAGGACGAGCTTCCTGGCGGCCGGGATCTCCAGCGCCTCGCGCAGCAGATCGCCGAAGAGATGCACCTCGACGCCGCGGTCGCGCAGGACGTCGGCGAAGCCGTCGTGCTCCTGGCGGGCACGCCGCACCCAGAGCAGGTCGTCGAAGAGCAGCGCGTCCTTGTTGGTGGGGGTGAGCCGCTTCAGCTCCAGATCGGGCCGGTGCAGTATGACCCGGCGCAGGCGCCCGGTCTCGGAGTCGACATGGAATCCCATGCCCCCATCCTCACCGTCCGGACACCTCTTCACCCGGCGAACGGCCGTACCGTCTCCAGGCGTATCTCACACTGGGCCGCCGAGAGGAGTGCCTCGACTGCGAGCTCGCGGACGAGGGGTTCGCTGCCGGAGAGCTCCGGCAGCGCGGCACGCGTCCCACACCGCCGGGGCCGCGGCCGGGCTTCGGCTCGGCACAGGCGTCCAGCGCCGGCTCGTGGTCCGCGACGGCAGTCCAGCCGGTGGTCGCACCCGTCTCGTCCCCCCGTGCGCATGCTGTGATCACTCGCCCGGATCCCGCTGTCCGGGCAAGTGATCACACCTTACGAGGAGGCACTGACAACGCCTCCCCGTAAGGCGGCAGGGACACGGACAGGGACAGGGACAGGGGGCTACAGCCGGGGGTCGACCGGCTCGGACTCCAGCGCGAGCACCGCGAACACCGCCTCGTGGACCCGCCACAGCGGCTCGCCGTCGGCGAGCCGGTCGAGCGCCTCCAGGCCCAGCGCGTACTCGCGCAGCGCCAACGACCGCTTGTGCCCGAGGAACCGGCTGCGAAGCCGGGTCAGATTGTCCGGGCGGGTGTACTCGGGGCCGTAGATGATCCGCAGGTATTCCCGGCCGCGGACCTTGATGCCCGGCTGGACGAGCCGGCCCTTGTCGTCCCGTACGAGCGCCTGCAGGGGCTTGACGACCATGCCCTCGCCGCCCGTGGCGGTCATCTCCAGCCACCAGTCGACGCCGGCGCGCACCGACTCCTCGTCGCCCGTGTCGACGACGAGACGGCGGGTGGTTTGCAGCAACGCCGATCCGGTGGCCGTTCCTGTCGCGGTGTCCGCCTCCACCAGCCGGTCCAGCCAGGCCAGTTGTTCGTCGTGGGGCACGGCGGCGAGGGAGCGGCCCTGGACGGCGAGGATCTGGAACGGCGCGAGACGCACCCCGTCCAGGCCTTCGGTCGTCCAGCAGTACCTGCGGTACGCGTCGGTGAACGCGGCCGCGTCCGCGGCCCGTTCGCGCTGCCGCTGAAGCAGTGCGTGGACGTCGAGGCCGCGCGCGGCGGCTGCTTCGAGGGCGGCCGTGGCGCCGGGGAAGACCGCGCCGGAGGCGGCGCCCACGGCCGCGTACTGCTTGCGCAGCAGCCCGGATGCCTTGAGGGACCAGGGCATCAGCTCGGCGTCCAGGAGCAGCCAGTCGGTCTGCAGTTCCTCCCACAGCCCCGCAGCGGTGACGGCGGCGCGCAGCCGCTGGAGGATCTGCTCGGTGACGTCGGGCTCGTCGAAGAAGGGCCGGCCGGTGCGGGTGTGCAGGGACCCCGTGGCGCCGTCCGCACCGAAGCGTTCGCGCGCCACGTCCGCGTCGCGGCAGACCAGGGCGATGGCGCGGGAGCCCATGTGCTTCTCCTCGCACACGACCCGTTCGACGCCGTCCGCCTTGTACTGGGCGAACGCCTCGGCGGGATGCTCCAGGTAGCCCTCCTCCTGTGAGGTCGCGGTCGGTGCCATCGTCGGCGGCAGGTAGGCGAGCAGCCGCGGGTCGACCGCGAAGCGGCTCATGACCTCCAGCGCCGCCGCGGCGTTCTCCTCGCGCACCGCGACGCGCCCCATGTGGCGGGTCTCCACGACGCGTCGGCCGTGGACGTCGGCGAGGTCCAGGGGGCGGCCCTGGTGTCCGCCGGGTGCCTCGGTGGCGAGCGGCTTGGCGGGCTCGTACCAGACCTTTTCGGCGGGTACGTCGACGAGTTCGCGCTCGGGCCAGCGCAGCGCGGTCAGCTTTCCGCCGAAGACGGCGCCGGTGTCCAGGCAGATGGTGTTGTTGAGCCAGGAGGCGGTGGGCACGGGTGTGTGGCCGTACACCACAGCGGCCCGGCCGCGGTAGTCCTCGGCCCACGGGTAGCGCACGGGCAGCCCGAACTCGTCGGTCTCCCCGGTCGTGTCGCCGTACAGGGCGTGCGAACGGACCCGGCCGGAGGTGCGGCCGTGGTACTTCTCGGGCAGTCCGGCGTGGCAGACCACCAGCTTGCCGTCGTCGAGGACGTAGTGGCTGACGAGTCCGTCGATGAACTCCCGTACCCGTTCGCGGAACGACGGGTCGTCGGCGTCCTCCCGCTCCAGCTGTTCGATGGTCTCGGAGAGTCCGTGGGTGTGCTGGACCTGCCTGCCCTTGAGCCAGCGTCCGAGCTTGTTCTCGTGGTTGCCGGGCACGCACAGGGCGTTGCCGGAGGCCACCATGCTCATCACGCGGCGCAGCACACCGGGGCTGTCCGGGCCGCGGTCGACCAGGTCACCGACGAAGACGGCGGTGCGTCCCTCAGGGTGTGCGCCGTCCACGTATCCCAGCCGGGCGAGCAGGGTGTCCAGCTCGGAGCGGCAGCCGTGGATGTCGCCGATGATGTCGAACGGTCCGGTGAGATGCCGCAGGTCGTTGAAGCGCTTCTCCAGGACGACCTCGGCCGCGTCGGCCTCCTCGGCGCTGCGCAGGACGTGGACCTTGCGGAAGCCCTCGCGCTCCAGTCCGCGCAGGGAACGGCGCAGCTCGCGCCGGTGCCGCTGGATGACGTGGCGGGGCATGCCGGCCCGGTCGGGTCGTGCCGCGTTGCGTTCGGCGCACACCTCTTCGGGCATGTCGAGGACGATCGCGACCGGCAGCACGTCGTACTGGCGGGCGAGCTGGACGAGCTGGCGGCGGCTCTCCTGCTGGACGCTGGTGGCGTCGACGACGGTGAGCCGGCCGGCGGCGAGGCGCTTGCCGACGATGTAGTGGAGCACGTCGAAGGCGTCACCGCTCGCGCTCTGGTCGTTCTCGTCGTCGGCGACCAGTCCGCGGCAGAAGTCCGAGGAGATCACTTCGGTGGGCTTGAAGTGCCGGTGGGCGAAGGTGGACTTGCCGGAGCCGGTCGCGCCGACGAGGACCACGAGGGAGAGGTCGGGGACGGGCAGTGTGCGGGTGGTGGTGGTCATGCCGCCTCCACCTCCTTCGTGGTCGTGGTGAATACGGCCATCTGGGTCGGCGGGCCCACTTCGGGGTCGTCGTCGCCGACGGGTGTGAACTCCACTGCGTAGCCGTGCCGTGCGGCGACCGACTCGGCCCAGGCGCGGAACTCCTCGCGGTTCCACTCGAAGCGGTGGTCGCTGTGGCGCACGTGCCCGGCGGGCAGGGTCTCCCAGCGCACGTTGTACTCGACGTTCGGCGTGGTCACGATCACCGTCCGGGGGCGGGCGGAGCCGAACACCGCGTACTCCAGGGCGGGCAGCCGCGGCAGGTCGAGATGTTCGATGACTTCGCTGAGTACGGCGGCGTCGTAGCCGGCGAGCCGCTTGTCGGTGTAGGTGAGCGAGCCCTGGAGCAGGGTGATGCGGCCGGACTGCCGCTCGCCCATGCGCTCCAGCCGCAGCCGGCGGGCGGCGATGGCCAGCGCCCGCACGGACACGTCGACGCCGACGATGTCGGTGAAGCGCACGTCCTTGAGGAGTGCCTGCACCAACTGGCCCTGTCCGCAGCCCAGGTCGAGCACGGTGGCCGCGCCGGCGGTGCGCAGTGCGGCGAGGATGGCATCGCGGCGCTGCTCGGCGAGCGGCACCGGCCGCTCGTCGGTGTCGGTCGTCTCGTCCACGGCGTTGTCGACGTCCTCGACCTCGAGGTCGTCGCTCTCGGCCAGCCGCAGAAGTTCGAGGCGTTCCATGGCCTGGCGGGTCAGGCTCCAGCGGCGGGACAGATAGCGGCTGGTGATCAGCTTCTGCTCGGGGTGCTCGGACAGCCAGCCCTCGCCCGCCCGCAGCAGTTTGTCGACCTCGTCCGGTGCGACCCAGTAGTGCTTGGCGTCGTCGAGGACGGGCAGGAGGACATAGAGCTGGCGCAGCGCGTCGGCGAGCCGGAGTTCGCCTTCCAGTACCAGGCGCACGTAGCGCGAGTCGCCCCATTCCGGGAACTGTTCGTCCAGTGCCACGGGCTCGGCGTCGACCGAGGTCCAGCCCAGCGGCCCGAACAGCTTCCGCACCAGTTCGGCCCCGCCGCGGGCGGGCAGCGCCGGCACTTCGATCCGCAGCGGCAGTGGGCTCTGTGCCCGCTCCGGCATCGCGGTGCACACGCCGCGCAGGGCGCTCTTGAAGACGGTGCTCATCGCGACCGAGAGCAGTGAGGACGCCGCGTACGGCCGGTCGTTGACGTACTGCGCGAGCGCGGAGTCGGGTGCTCCGCCGCGGCCCTTGCCCTTGCCGCGCCGCACCAGCGCCACCGGATCCACCTCCAGCAGCAGCGCGGCCGTGCAGCGTTCGACGGAAGCCTCGGGGTAGAGGACATGCGCCGTGCCGTGGGAGGTCGAGAACGTCTGCGCCTTGTCGGGGTGCTTGTGCAGCAGAAAGCCCAGATCCGTGGCGGGACGCTCGGGGGTGCCGGTCGTACTGATCGTCAGGAACACATGTCCGAGTATTGCCTACCCTGCGCCCTTGCGACCAGGCGTTTTCGTTATGCGCCGGTGCCGGTGAGGGCCGCCGACAGCGCGGCGATACGGTCCGGTCCGACGCGGCAGCATCCGCCCACCAGCCGTGCCCCCGCAGCAGTCCAGCCGGGCGCCCTGGCCGGGTCGAAGGTGGCGCCGCCGCGCCAGGTCCCCGCCGTGGCGTCCCACTGCTCGCCGCTGTTCGGATAGACGACGACGGGCTTGCCCGTCGCGCCGGCCGCGAGCACCACGGCGCGGTCGGCGTCCGCGGGCTCGCAGCAGTTGACGCCGACGGCGATCACCTGGTCGTTGCCCGCGGTGAGGGCGAAGGCCGCCTTCAGGTCCTGGCCGGCCCGGGTGCGCCCGCCCGCGATGGTGTACGAGAGCCACACGGGCAGCCCGCAGTCCTCCGCGGCCCGCAGCAGCGCGACGGCCTCGTCGGTGTCCGGCACGGTCTCCAGGGCGAGCGCGTCGGGGCGGGCCGCCGCGAGGGCCTCGATGCGGGGCCGGTGGAAGGCCTCCAGCTCGCGCACGGTCAGCCCGTACTGCCCGCGGTACTCGCTGCCGTCCGCGAGCATCGCCCCGTACGGTCCTGCCGAGGCGGCGACCCAGACCTCCCGGTCCGAGCGCTCCGCCGCGGCGCGGGCCAGCTCCACGCTGCGGGCCAGAAGTGCCGCGGTCTCGTCGGGGCCCAGGCCGCGCCGGGCGAAGCCTTCGAACGTCGCCTGGTAGCTGGAGGTGATGAGCACCTGTGCGCCCGCCCGCACATACGCGGTGTGGGCGGCCTCGATCCGGTCGGGGCCGTCGGCGAGCAGCCGCGCCGACCAGAGGTCGTCGGACAGGTCGCAGCCCTGCGCCTCCAGCTGGTTGGAGAGGCCGCCGTCGAGGACGAGCGGCCCTTCGGCGAGGGCGGCGGCGAGGCTGCGGGCGGGCTTCACGGAGGCTCCCGGGGCTGGGGCGTGTCTTTTCCTGCCGGGCTCGTGCGTCAGTTCAGCTGGGACTGGACCTGGGCGGCGATGAGCTCCAGGTGGTCGAGGTCTGCGAGGTCGAGGACCTGCAGATAGACGCGGGAGGAACCGATCTCGCCGTAGCGGCCGATCTTGTCGGTGACCTCGGCCGGCGAGCCTGCCAGGCCGTTGGCCTTCAGCTCCTCGACGTCGCGTCCGATGGCGGCGGCCCGGCGGGCGACCTCCGCGTCGTTCCTGCCGACGCAGACGACGAGGGCGTTGGAGTAGACGAGGTCGTCCGCCTTGCGTCCGGCCTGCTCGGCGGCGGCCCGGACCCGGTTGAACTGCCGGTCGCTGTCCTCCAGCGATGCGAAGGGAATGTTGAACTCGTCGGCGTACCGGGCGGCCAGCCGGGGGGTGCGGATCGCCCCGTGCCCGCCGATGAGCACCGGGACCCTTTTCTGCGCGGGCTTGGGCAGCGCGGGCGACTCCTCCAGTTGGTAGTACGTCCCGTCGTAGGTGAACGTGCTGCCGGCCGGGGTGCCCCACAGGCCGGTCACGACGGCCAGCTGCTCCTCCAGCCGGGCGGACCTCTCCTTCGGGAACGGGATGCCGTAGGCCTTGTGCTCCTCCTCGAACCAGCCCGCGCCGAGGCCGAGCTCGATTCGGCCGCCCGACATCTGGTCGACCTGGGCGACCTGGATGGCCAGCACGCCGGGCAGCCGGAAGGTGCCGGCGGTCATGAGCGTGCCGAGCCTGATCCGCTTGGTCTCCCGGGCCAGCCCGGCCAGGGTGATCCAGGCGTCGGTGGGGCCGGGCAGGCCGTCGGCGGAGCCCATGGACACATAGTGGTCCGACCGGAAGAACGCCCCGAAGCCAAGGTCCTCGGTGGCTTTGGCGACGGTGAGCAGGGTGTCGTAGCTCGCCCCTTGCTGGGGCTCGGTGAAGATTCGAAGATCCATGCATCCATCCTGCACCGTTGTTCGTGCGTCAACCTCACGGTGCGCTGTTGGTGCGACGCGGACGCGGCAGGGCCGGATGAAGGGCCGTCAACCGGGCGGGCGGGTCGTCCCGCCGGTGGCCGGGACCGGGCGCCGGCCGTCGGTCTCGCGGAGCCGGACCGCCCCGGCGGCGCCAGGACCGGCCGGCGCCCCGCGCAGGTACTCAGGGCGGGCTCGTCGCCGAGTCCGCCGGGTCCGGACGGCCGGGGTCGCGCACGCGCTCGCGGTAACGGTCCCGGTCCCGGTCGGGGGCAAGGTCGCGGTCGCGCAAGGAGAGGCGGCGGAGCATCGCACGCACGCGGTCGCTCGATTCGTCCGCGGCGTCGATCGCCTCGATGCACTGCCAGTACAGGCCTTCCTCGTCCGTGGCGCATGCGACGCCGACGAGCGCCATGCCCACCTCTCCGAGGAGGGTGCTCAGCGCTGTCAACGCCCGGCGCGGGTCGGCGACTTCGCTGAGCTGTGAGGCTCTCAGGCAGCCGGTGCGCAGTACCTGAGGATCGACCATCGCGCCGCTGCGCCCGCCGGCCTCGCTGAGGCCGCGGGCCTCGCCTCTCAGCTCCTGTGGACCGCGGGCCGCCAGGAGGCTTCCCACCGCCTGGGCGAGGGCCTGCGCCTGCCAGGCTTCCGCCACGACGTCCAGTGCGGCGCGGCACTCCGCCAGCGCCCGCCTGCCGACCGCGATGAGCCGCTCCGCATCCATGTACGCCGCCCCCGTTCATACGACTTTCTGCCCACTGACTCACTACCCAGAGTGAAGGCACCCCAGACGAAAAGCCAGGGGAATTCGGAAATCTGTGGACAGGAAGCCGACTGGGGAAAGATCAGTCACTCCGTAGAGTGACGATGCGGTTGTGACGGTCCGTCCGACGGCCTCTCGGCCGGGGGGAAGCGCAGCTCGTTCCGGTCGATCTTCTCGGAGAGCGCGGTCAGCGCGTCGACGCCGAGCACCTCGCAGAACTGCAGCAGATACGCGAGGACATCGGCGACCTCGTCGGCCACCCGGTGAGCCTTCGCCGGGTCGTCCATGACGCGCGCGGACTCCTCCGGGGTCAGCCATTGGAAGATCTCGACCAGTTCCGCCGCCTCGACGGTCAGCGCCACCGCGAGATTCTTCGGCGTGTGGTACGGCTCCCAGTTCCGGGCCGCCGCGAACTCGGCCAGTCTGCGCTGCAGTGCCTTGACGTCCAGTTCTGTCACGGCACCAGGTCTACCACCGTCACACCCTCGATCCCGCGCGCGGTTTCGGCGTCGCTCACCGCACCCACCAGCCGGAGATGTCCGCCGGCGCTGATCGAGGCCGCCAGTGCGGCCAGTTGGCGCGCCTGGCGGCGGTCCAGGCAGCGGTCGAAGCCGTCGGCGAGGACGGTCAGCGACTGCAGGGCGCCGGGGACCTCCGCCGCCTGGTCCACGGCCAGCACACCGGGTCCGGTGAGCAGGACCAGTGCGAGGGCGAGGAATCGCAGTTCGCCGTCGCCGAGCCGACCGAGCGGGGTGCCCAGGCCGCTCGCGGCCCGGCCGAGGACCGCGCGCACCGTCCCGTCGGCGAGTTCCTCGACGCCCACGTCGGCGACCGGGCCGGCACAGCCCGCCCGGGCCGCAGCGGTGAGCCGCGCATGGCGTCTGGCGCACTGACTGCGGGTGCGGTGGAGCACCGCCGCCAGGTTGTCGCAGCCGTGCCGCAGGCGACCCTCCCCCGGCGGCACGGGCTCCCGCATCCGCTGGGGCTGCGGATCGCAGGGGAACACCGACCGCAGCGCCACCACCACCTGCTCGGCGGCGGCCAGCACCCGCCGCTGTCCGTCCGTCTTGCCCGCGACGCGCAGCGGCAGCAGTGCCGTGCCCAGCCGGTCGTCGGGCAGCGGGGCGCGGGTGACCCGGGCGGCGCCCGCCGTGTGCCAGGCGGCCTGCACGCAGGTGCGCCCGGGGTCGCGCAGTGCCGTGCTCAGCAGGGTCTGTCCGTCACTGGTCAAACGCTCGCCGACGATGCGGAGTTCCGGCTCGGCCTGGACGGCGAGATCGAGCTGTACGGGGCCGGCCGGGCCGTCGACCGTACAGCCGAGCCTGAATCCCCGTCTGCCCTGGGAGTCCCCCTCCGCACCTTCGGGAACACACCCCGCGGGATCCGGGAACACCTCGCCGATCCCGGTGCCCGCGCCGAGCCGGGCCAGTGCCTCGTAGGCCCGCAGCGCGCTCGACTTGCCGCTGCCGCTGGGCCCGGCGAACAGGGTCACCGGGCCGAGGGGGAAAGTACCTGCGCGATGCGACGCGAAGGCGGAGAGGCGCAGTTCGGTGACCGTGGGGCGGGTGCTGAGTAACTCCATGCGGCAGACGCTACGCAGCGCGCCGTACGCCGAACCGTTACGCCTGAAAGGGCTTCCTACGAATGAGGGACGGCCGCCGCGGCGACGCCCTCGACCTCCGTGCCGACCGGTGCGAGCAGGAAGACGTTCCGGTCGACCCGGTGCATCCCGCTGCCGAGCCCGAAGACGACGCCGCTGCTGAAGTCCAGGATGCGCTTGGCGACTTCGGTGTCCGCGCTGGTGAGGTCCAGCAGTACCGGGACCTGCGCGATGAGGTGCTCGGCGACGTCGCGCGCGTCCGCGAAGACCTGCACCCGCAGGACGACCATCCGGCGCTGCTCGGCGGTGGCGCCGGCGTCCGGGTCGGCGAAGGCGTCCCGCGGGATCGTGCGATGGTCGATTCTTGACGGCCACTCGTTACGACCGCGCAGCGGGACGACCTGCGCCAGGCCCTCCCATTGCTCGTCGGTGACGTCGTACCTCTCGTACCTGCTCATGGGACCATCTTCGCGTCCCTCACTCATTCGGCCCAACAGCGACACGAGGGGACGGGCCTCGGTTCTCGAAGCGGTGGCCCATGCCGGGGGCCGTGACGAGATGCCGAGGCTGAGATGCCGCGGATGCGAGAGCGAGGATGAAAGGGGTCGAGGACGCCTGTCGGGTGAGGCCCCGTCAGAGGGTCCGCCGTACCCCCGCCTGGTGTTCCAACGCCGGTGCGATGCCGGCGACTTCACGCCCGCCCACTGTCGATCGTCAGCGGATGGCCGTAGCCCGGCATCTCGGTGGTCTCGGTGAGCTCGGTGACCGCGCGCTCGTTGCGGTCCTGCGTCGTGCAGGAAGCGTGCGCGTCGGCGAGGGCCCGGCGCGCGGGGCCGGAACGCCTCGCGAGAGCGCGGCCTGCCCGGGATCAGCCCGTGGGGTGCAGCGCGCGACGCAGGGTGGTGACCGCCTGGGTGATGGCTCCCTCGGCGGCGTTCGTGCCGCGCAGGGCGTTGAGCATCACGAAGTCGTGGATGATGCCCTGGTAGCGGGTGGCGGTGACCGGTACGCCGGCCTGGCGGAGCTTGTTGGCGTACGCCTCGCCCTCGTCGCGCAGGACGTCGGCCTCGGCGGTGATGACCAGGGCCGGCGGCAGCCCCGCGAGCTGTTCGGTGGTGGCGCGCAGCGGGGACGCGGTGATCTCGGCGCGCTGCGCCTCGTCCGTCGTGTACTGGTCCCAGAACCACTGCATGCCGTCGCGGCGCAGGAAGTAGCCCTCGGCGAACTGCCGGTAGGAACCGGTGTCGAAGGCGGCGTCGGTGACCGGGTAGAACAGCACCTGCTGGAGCAACGGCACATCGCCGCGCTCCTTGGCGAGGAGCGTGACGGCGGCGGTCATGTTGCCGCCCACCGAGTCCCCGGCCACGGCGATGCGCGCCGCGTCGAGCCCCTTGGTCGCGCCCGCCGACACGACCCAGCGGGCCACGGTGTAGCTCTGCTCCAGGGCCACGGGGTAGCGGTGTTCGGGGGAGAGGTCGTACTCGGGGAAGACCACCGCGGCCTGCGCGCCCACGGCAAGCTCACGCACCAGACGGTCATGGGTGTGGGCGTTGCCGAACACCCAGCCCGCACCGTGGATGTACAGGATCACGGGCAGCGTTCCGGTGGCCCCGGAGGGCCTGACGATCCGGGCGCGGACCGAGCCGGTCGGGCCGCCCTCGACGGTGATCCACTCCTCGTCGACGGCGGGCTTGGCGATCTCACCGGACTGCACCTCGTCGACGGCCTTGCGGCCCTCCGCCGGCGGCAGGTCGAACAGGAACGGCGGATTGGCCGTGGCGGCTGCGAACTCGGCCGCAGCGGGCTCCAGTACGGGTGCCTCTGGTGTGTACGCGTCGGACATTCTGCTCTCTTCCTTGCAAAGGGCTGGTTCTGCGAGGCTAGCCAGACCGCCTGCTCCCTCCGGGAACGCCGGTTTTCCCTCAGCGCACAGTTCCGCCGCGCTCGTGGTGTCCGCAGATGTGCAGCGTCGGAACAGCCCAGGGCACCGCCGGACAAGAGATTCCGGCAACTGCGCCATAGCTTCGGATGGCCGGCGACGGACCCGTCGCTTCGAGCACCAACTCGCCCTCCGAGGAGAAGAACCCGCATGCTCGACATCACCGCCGTGCAGGCCGCCCCCAGCCCCGACCTGCTGACTCCGGACAACGCGATGATGCTGTTCGTCGACCATCAGCCGCAGATGTTCTTCGGCGCCAACAGCGGGGACCGGACCTCCGTCGTCAACGCCACCGCCGGACTGGCCAAGGCCGCACGTGTCTTCGACGTCCCGGTGGTCCTCTCCACCGTGGCCGCCGAGTCCTTCTCCGGTCCGATCCTGCCCCAGTTGCTGGAGGTCTTCCCGAAGCACGAGGTGATAGACCGCACCACGATGAACGCGTGGGAGGACCCGGCGCTGGTCGAGGCGGTGCGGGCCACCGGCCGTCGCAAGATCATTCTTTCCGGGCTGTGGACCGAGGTCTGTCTGGTGCTTCCCGCGCTGTCCGCGTTGTGCCAGGGATACGAGGTCTACGTGGTGGCTGATGCCTCGGCCGGCGTCACCCCGGCCGCGCACGAGCATGCGCTGCAGCGCATGACCGCCGCCGGGGCCGTTCCGGTGACCTGGCTCCAGGTGCTGCTGGAGCTGCAGCGCGACTGGGCCCGCGGCGAGACGTACGCCCCGGTCCTGGACGTCGTCAAGGAGCACGGCGGCGCGTACGGCATGGGTGTCGTGTACGCCCAGAGCATGATCAGCCCGAACGCCGCCGGCTGACCGGTGCGATCGGGAACCGACTCGGGGAGCACGCCATGACCATCGGTCTTCTGATCCTCCGTGTGGTCGTCGGACTGCTCATCGCCGGTCACGGAGTCCAGAAGGTCAGCTTCCGGCTGGGAGGCCGCGGACTGGACGGCGGCATCAGGGAGTTCCGCGACGACGGCTTCCGTGGCGGGGCGCTGACGGCCCTCGCAGCGGGGGCCGGGCAGATCGGCTCGGGCCTCTTCCTCGCCGCCGGAGCACTCACACCGCTCGCCGCCACCGTCGCGATGGGGGTGATGACGGTCGCGCTCACCGTCAAGTGGCGCCACGGCCTCTGGGTGCAGAACGACGGCTACGAGTACCCCCTCGTCCTGATCGTCGTCGCTGCCGTCCTGTCCGCCACCGGTCCCGGGCAGTGGTCCGTGGACGCCGTGCTGGGGCTTCTTCCCTGGGCGGGCTGGTGGGCGGCAGCGGCGGTGACGGCGGGGGTGGGCAGTGGACTGGTCGTACGACTGCTCCTGCACCGCAGCGGACCTTCGACAACGACGCACTTGAACGTACGAACGGACACCGGGAGTCGGCCATGACCACGGACACCACCACCATCGCACCGGCCGAGTCCCAGCCGCTGCTGCATCAGAAAGGCCATGAGATCCAGGCGTTCGGGACGGTGAAGCAGCTCCCGATCGGTCTCTCGCACGACGCGCGGCTGTACTCCTGCCAGCGCCTCAACCAGCTGCTCGCGAACACCCAGATGCTGTACGGGCTCTACAAGAAGCACCACTGGCTCATGCGCGGCGCGACCTTCTATCAGCTGCACCTTCTGCTGGACAAGCACGCCGGAGAGCAGCTCGCGCTCGTCGACGCCCTTGCGGAGCGGGTCCAGAGCCTCGGCGGCGTGGCCGGCGGTGACCCGCGGCACGCCGCCCAGATCGCCACCCTTCCCCGCCCCCCCG
>NZ_JBSGZO010000203.1:0-14830 GCF_053611045.1 Streptomyces sp. NPDC054841
TCGTCATGCTCGCCAGCGCCAGTGCGGTGGCCGCCGCGGCGACCGGGATCCCGTAGCCGTACGCCGCGCCCGCGTGCTCCACCGTCCAGCCGCCGCTCGCCGAGCCCAGCGCGATGCCGCCGAGGAGCGCGGTGACGGCGAGGGTCATTCCCTCGTTCAGCCGGGCGTCGGGGGTGAGCCGCTGGATCACGCCCATCCCGGTCACCATCGTCGGGGCCGTCGCCATCCCCGCGATCAGCAGCGCACCCGCGACGGCGAACAGCGAGCCGGTCGCGGTCGCCGCGAGCAGGGGCAGCCCCATCAGCGCCGTCATCGCGGCGAGGCACGTCCGCAGTCCGGCGCCGCGGCGGGCCCTGCCGTACGCCAGCCCCGCCGCACACGAGCCGGCGGCCTGCAGGGCCAGCACCGGGCCCGCCGCCGGGCCGTCCGCGAACGCGATGGTGACGACCTCCATCGAGCCGAAGACCGCGCCGGTCGCGAGGAAGACGGCCAGCATCGGGGCCATTCCGGGCGTACGGACGGGCGAGCCCACGAGGACGCGCGGGGCGACCGGTGGCTCGGTGCCGCGCTGGGCCGCGAACACCAGGACGCCCGTGAGCAGGAGTACGGCACCGACGAGCGTGCCGGCCTCGGGGAACAGCGCCGAGCAGAGGAGGGCCGCGAGCACCGGGCCGAGCATGAAGCACAGCTCGTCGGCGGCCTGCTCGAAGGAGTTCGCGGTGTGCAGGGCACCGGGGTCGCCCTTGAGGAGGTGGGCCCAGCGGGCCCGGGACATCCCGCCCGTGTTGGGTGTGGTGGCGGTGGCGGCGTACGCGGCGAACAGGGTCCAGTCGGGCGCGTCGTACCGCACGCACAGCAGCAGGGCGAGCGATCCGAGCACCGCGAGCACGGTGGCGGGGACGGCGATACGGGCCTGCCCGTACCGGTCGACGAGCCGGGCCGTCCATGGGGCGACGACGGCCGTGGCGGCCAGGCCGGTCGCGGTGACGGCCCCGGCGAGCGCGTACGAGCCACGCGCCCCCGCGATCATGATCACGGCGCTGACGCTGAACATCCCCATGGGGAGGCGGGCGATGAGGTTTCCCGCGGTGAAGGCCCGCGCGCCGGGAGTGCGGAAGAGGCGGGTGTACGGGCCCGGCGGGCGCGGGTGGTCCGGCTCCTGGAAGCCGGGCGCCAGGACCAGGGTCCCGCCGGTGGTGGCCATCGTGGGTGAGGTGTTCTGCGGCATGGATCAAGGCTCGCCGTGCGTGCCCGCTCGGGTCCAACACCTGTTCGGAGCCCATTGACGCACCTCTGTTGTAAATTCGTCGCCGTGCCCGTGTCCCGAGACCTCGAACCCCGGCTGCTGCGCGCCTTCCTCGCCGTCGCCGACGAGCTGCACTTCACCCGCGCAGCGGCCCGGCTGTACGTCGCCCAGCAGGCCCTCAGCCGTGACACCCGGCGGCTGGAGCGCGAGTTGGGTGCCGAGTTGTTCGTACGGACCACCCGGCAGGTGACGCTCACGGCGGACGGCGAGCGGCTGCTGCCGTACGCCCGTCGGGTCCTCGACGCCCACGACGAGCTGGCCGCCGCCTTCGCGGACCAGGACCGGCCGCTGCTCGTCGACGTCGGCGCCCCCGTGGGGACCGCCTACCGGGTGCTGGCGGAGGCCCGACGGGCGGCCCCCGGCCTGGAGTTCGTCGCCCGCTACCTCAGCGGCCTCACCGGCGCCGCCGCCGAGATCCTCGCCGGACGGCTCGATGTCTCCTACGGGCGGGTCGCCGGGCTCGACCCGGCGGTGCGCGCCGATCTGGCGCACGAGCCGGTGCGGTACGAACGCATGGCCGTACTGCTGCGGGAGGACCATCCCCTCGCCCCGCGTGCGGAAGTGCCCCTGGGCGCACTGGCGGGTGAGACCCTCTACGCGGGCGCGGGCAACGCGGCGACCGCGGAGTGGACCGATCTGGCCGCCCGGTTGTTCGAGGGCCGGGGCATCGTCATGGCCGACCCCTTCCCGGAGATCAACGGGCAGGAGGAGTTCGTGCGGGTCGTGCACAAGCGAGGGTGGTCGGTGCTGGCGAGCACGGAGTTCCTCCCGGTACCGGGCATGGTCGTACGGCCCCTGGTCGAGCCCGTACCGCTGTCACCGGTGTCGCTGGTGTGGCGCCGGGGGCTGAAGCACCCCGGCCTCGACGCCCTGCGGGCCGCCGCGGGCGAACTGGGCGCGGCAGAGGGTTGGCTGGAAATGCCCCCCGGCGGCTGGCTTCCCGATCCGGACCGGTCTCTTGTCACGGTCCGGTGTCTCATGCCGGACAACAACTGACATCGGGGCACGACTGTCGTCGGGGTGCGCTACATTCATGGCCCGGGTGCATCGTGGTTGGGGCGCTTGGGTCGGGTGGGGGCCCGGTCCGACGACAAGTGTCCGGTTCAGTCGTGCGCGCACCCGCTCTCCGTTCCGTGGGGGAAGTGCGTACTGCAGTGGAAAACTGGCGAGAAAACGTCCATACAGGGCACAGCCACGAGCCCAACGAGGTCACCGTTCAGCTCGATGGTCTCGGGCGTCTGCTCTCGGAGCTCCCGGCCCAGCCGGCCCCTCAAGAAGGCTCCGACGGACCGGTGTTCGTAGACGAAAGCGGTCGGCGCAGCAAGAAGTTCCGCCGTATCGGATGGGTTCTGGCGATCGCCTGCGCCGGCTACGCCGTGACGCTCCTCGTCGCCCTCATGGGCGGAAACTCGGACGCGCCGTGGCTGCTGATCCCCGGCCCCGCGGACGAGCAGAACTCCGGCATCGTCGGGGAGTCGCCCGGCCCCACCGGCACGTCCTCCGACCCGGCCGTGCCCGGAGGCACACCCGGCGCCCCCGGGCCCACCGGCACCGCGGGCGCCCTGCTCCCGTCGCAGCCCAGCAATTCCCCCGGCGACCCGCTCACCGGCGGGCAGCCCAGCACCACGGCCGATCCGGGCAGCAGCGCGGCGACCACCACCGGCGGCGCCGGTGGTGCCACATCCGACCCGAAGCCCACCGTGTCCGGCCCTCCGCCGGGCCCCGGGGGGCAGGAGCCCACGCCGACGGTTCCCCAGCCCACGGACAGCGCGACAGCACCGACGGAAGAACCCACCGGCCCACCGGTGGAGCAAGGCGGCCAGCAGCTGGCCGGGGAAGGCGCACCGTAGATGAGCCCCACCGGCAGGCGGGCCCGTCAGCGGCCCGGCGGCAGACCGGTCACCGTGCGGCGCAGGCTCCCCATGCGATATCTGCTGCCCTCGGTGTTCCTGGTCGCGCTGCTCGCCATGCTGATGCTGCGCGGGTACGTGCACAGTGAGATCCTCGCCGACCACCGCGTACGGCCCCCGGACAACAGCGAGCAGGTGCCGCGGCAGATCCTCAAGGGCGGTCCGGTCATCGACGCCCGCACCCCGGGCGCGCCCAAGGCGCTCAGCGTCCCCGACAAGAACCTGGTGCTGACCTTCGACGACGGCCCCGACCCGGTGTGGACGCCGAAGGTCCTCGACAAACTGAAGGAATACAACGCGCACGCCGTCTTCTTCGTGACCGGCACCATGGCCTCCCGCCACCCCGAACTGGTGGAGCGGATGGTCGCGGAGGGCCATGAGGTGGGGCTGCACACCTTCAACCACCCCGATCTGGCGTACCAGACGCAGCGCCGTATCGACTGGGAGCTGTCGCAGAACCAGCTGGCGATCGCCGGTGCCGCCGGCATCCGGACGTCACTGTTCCGGCCGCCGTACTCGTCTTTCTCGGCCGCCCTCGACAACAAGTCCTGGCCGGTCACCCAGTACATCGGCAGCCGCGGCTACATCACGGCGCTCAACAACACCGACAGCGAGGACTGGAAGCGCCCCGGCGTCGACGCGATCATCAAGCGCGCCACGCCCCAGGGAACCAAGGGCTCCATCGTGCTCATGCACGACTCCGGCGGTGACCGCTCCCAGACCGTGGCCGCGCTCGACCGCTTCCTGCCCGACATGCAGAAGCGCGGCTACACGTTCGCCAATCTGACCGAGGCCCTCGGCGCCCCCAGCGCCCACACCCCCGTCACCGGCCCCGAGCTGTGGAAGGGCAAGGCGTGGGTCGCCGCAGTCGCCTTCTCGGAGCAGACCACCGGCGCTCTGACCGTCGGCCTCGCCGTGATCGGTGTGCTGGTCTTCGCCCGCTTCGGACTGATGCTGCTGCTCTCCTTCGGGCACGCCCGCAAGGTGCGCCGGCGCCGCTTCCGCTGGGGGCCGGCCGTCACCGAACCGGTGACGGTGCTGGTCCCGGCGTACAACGAGAAGGAGTGCATCGAGAACACGGTGCGCTCGCTGATGGAGAGCGACCATCCGATCGAGGTCCTCGTCATCGACGACGGCTCGACGGACGGCACCGCGGACATCGTCGACGACATGTGGCTGCCCAACGTCCGCGTCGTCCGCCAGGCCAACTCGGGCAAGCCCGAAGCCCTCAACAACGGCATCCGCAACGCACGCCACGACATCATCGTGATGATGGACGGCGACACGGTCTTCGAGCCGTCCACCGTCCGCGAACTGGTGCAGCCCTTCGGTGACCCGAGCGTCGGCGCGGTCGCGGGCAACGCCAAGGTCGGCAACCGCGACTCCCTCATCGGCGCCTGGCAGCACATCGAGTACGTGATGGGCTTCAACCTGGACCGCCGCATGTACGACGTGCTGCGCTGCATGCCCACCATTCCGGGCGCGGTCGGCGCCTTCCGCCGCTCGGCCCTCGAACGGGTCGGCGGCATGAGCGACGACACCCTCGCCGAGGACACCGACATCACCATGGCGATGCACCGCGACGGCTGGCGCGTCGTCTACGCGGAGCGGGCCCGTGCCTGGACCGAGGCCCCCGAGTCCGTCCAGCAGCTCTGGTCCCAGCGCTACCGCTGGTCGTACGGCACGATGCAGGCGATCTGGAAGCACCGCCGCGCCGTGATCGAGAGCGGGGCGTCCGGCCGCTTCGGCCGCGTCGGTCTGCCGCTGGTCTCCCTCTTCATGGTGCTGTTCCCGCTGCTGGCCCCGCTCATCGATGTCTTCCTGCTGTACGGACTGGTCTTCGGCCCCACCCAGAAGACCATCGCCGCCTGGCTCGGCGTCCTCGCCATCCAGGCCGTCTGCGCCGCGTACGCGTTCCGGCTCGACAAGGAACGCATGACGCATCTGGTCTCGCTGCCCCTCCAGCAGATCCTCTACCGGCAGCTCATGTACGTGGTGCTGCTGCAGTCCTGGATCACCGCACTCACCGGCGGCCGGCTTCGCTGGCAGAAGCTCCGCCGGACGGGAGCGGTGGAGGCGCCCGGCTCGATACCGAGCCCCCGGCGGAGCAGTGAAGACCGGAGGCCTGTCGCGTGACGACCGGAACGACCGAATTCCATCCCGCCCGCCACAGGAGGAAGCCCCCGGAGGCCGCGGCCCCCGCCGCCGCGCCGGGACGCGACCGCTACTTCGACCTGCTGCGCGCCCTCGCCCTCTTCCGGGTGGTCCTCTACCACCTGGTCGGCTGGGCCTGGCTGCCGCTGGTCTTCCCGTCCATGGGCGTGATGTTCGCGCTCGCGGGCAATCTGATGGCCCGCTCCCTCGAGCGCCCCGCGGTCCAGGTGATCCGGGGCCGGATGCGCCGTCTGCTGCCCCCGCTGTGGGTGCTGGGCGCGTTCGGTGTGACGGGCATGGTGCTGCAGGGCTGGGGGCCCGGTTCCGAAGGGCACCCCGGCTGGTGGTGGACCCATCTGCTGTTCTGGATCGTCCCCCTCAGCGACCCGCCGTTCGCCGGTGAGCTCGCGGGCGTCCCGGGCTTCCTGGGCGAGTCGTGGGCCGAGGACCTCGCAGGCCCGCTCTGGTACATCCGCGCGTACCTCTGGTACGTCATGCTGTCGCCGCTGCTCCTGTGGGCGCTTCGGAAGCTGCCCTGGGCAACCCTGCTCGCGCCGCTCGCGCTCTCCGCCGCCCTCACCGCCGGGTACATCTCGCTCCCTGTGCGGATCGACTCCGCGCTCACCGACTTCAGCACCTTCGGCGCCTGCTGGATCCTCGGCATGGCCCACCAGGAAGGCATCCTGCGCCGACTGCCCCGCTACATCGTCCCGTCCATCGCGCCCGCGATCATGGCCGTCGGCCTGTGGTGGGCCCTGCACGAGGGCTTCCGCGCGGACTTCGACCTCGACAGCATTCCGCTCGCGCAGGCGCTGTGGTCCTTCGGTTCGGTGCTCCTGCTGCTGCACATCAGCCCGTCCTGGTCCGAATGGCCGGCGAAGCTGCGCGGCTGGGACAGCACGATCACGCTGCTCAACTCACGGGCGGTCACGGTCTACCTCTGGCACAACGTCTGCATCCTGATCGCCGCGACCCTGTGGGACCAGCTCTGGAGCATCGGCGTCCTGGAGCAGCGTGTCCCCTGGCTGCTGGAGAGCTGGGTGCCGGTGCTGATCCTCGCCTGGGGGCTGATCGCGGTGTGCATCGTCCTCTTCGGCTGGGCGGAGGACCTTGCGGCCAAGCGAAAGCCCCGGCTCTGGCCGAACGGCGCACCCCGCGGGAAAAAGCGCTCACAGCCTGCCTGAGCTCCGGGTGAGAGCAAGGTTCCACACCGGTCACCTCACGGCACGGGGCTGAAACCCGCCCTCCCTAGCGTCGGATCCACTACCCGAAGCAGCAGTGGAGGCGAGCCATGGCCGGCAGGTGGATCGAGCAGTGGGACCCCGAGGACGAGACCTTCTGGAAAGAGGAAGGGGAGCGGATCGCCCGGCGGAATCTGATCTTCTCCGTGCTCTCCGAGCACATCGGCTTCTCCATCTGGACCCTGTGGTCGGTCATGGTCCTGTTCATGGGGCCCCAGTACGGAGTGGACCCGGCCGGGAAGTTCTTCCTGATCGCGACCGCGACCCTGGTCGGGGCGGTGATCCGGGTGCCGTACACCTTCGCGGTGGCCCGCTTCGGCGGCCGGAACTGGACCATCTTCAGCGCGCTGATGCTGCTGCTGCCGACCGGCGCCGCATACATGGTGATGGAGCCCGGGACGTCGTACGGGACCTTCCTGGCGGTCGCCGCGCTCACCGGTGTCGGCGGCGGCAACTTCGCCTCGTCCATGACCAACATCAACGCCTTCTACCCGCTGCGCAAGAAGGGCTGGGCCCTCGGGCTGAACGCGGGCGGCGGCAACATCGGCGTCCCGGTGGTGCAGCTCGTCGGCCTGCTGGTCATCGGCACCGCGGGCGCGATGCACCCGCGGATCGTGCTCGGCGTCTACATCCCGCTGATCGCGATCGCCGCGCTGTGCGCCGCGCTGTTCATGGACAACCTGGCGCCCGTGAAGAACGACACCGGTGCGGCCAAGGAAGCGGTGAAGGACCCGCACACCTGGATCATGTCGTTCCTCTACATCGGGACGTTCGGGTCCTTCATCGGCTACAGCTTCGCCTTCGGCCTGGTGCTGCAGACCCAGTTCGGGCGGACCCCGCTGCAGGCCGCGTCGCTGACCTTCATCGGGCCGCTGCTCGGCTCGCTCATCCGGCCGGTCGGCGGGTCGCTCGCGGACCGCTTCGGCGGGGCCAGGATCACGCTGTGGACGTTCGCCGGGATGGCCGCGGCCACCGGCGTCGTCATCTACGCCTCCGTGACCGAGTCGCTGCCGGTCTTCCTCGTCGGCTTCATCGGGCTGTTCATCCTCACCGGACTCGGCAACGGCTCCACGTACAAGATGATCCCCGGCATCTTCAAGGCCAAGGCGCTCGCCCTCGGGATGACGGGCGAGGCGGCGGAGACGTACGGACGCAGGCTGTCCGGGGCGTCGATGGGGCTGATCGGTGCGGTGGGCGCGCTCGGCGGGCTCGCCATCAACCTGGCCTTCCGCCAGTCGTTCCTGACCGCGGGTACGGGTACGGGGGCGTTCGTCGCCTTCCTCGCCTGCTACGGGGTGTGTTTCACGGTCACCTGGGCGGTATACCTTCGCCGGCCCGCGGCCGCGAAGCTGCCCGCCGCGGCCGCGGAGACCAAGCCGCAGCTCAGCTACGCCGAGGTGTGACCTGGAGTGCCTCGTAACGACGAGGAAATGCAGCCGAACCGAGCCTGTCACGCTTCCTTGCCAGGCTCGGTCGGCATGTACGACGAACAGCACGGCATCGCGGCGGTCGCCCCGCTCTCGGGCTTCACGGTCGGCGTCACGGCGGCCAGGCGCGCCGATGAACTGGGCGCGCTGCTCCAGCGCCGCGGCGCGGCCGTGCTGCACGCCCCCGCCCTGCGGATCGTGCCGCTCGCGGACGACGGCGAGCTTCTCGCCGCGACCAAGGAGCTCATCGCGCACGCCCCGGACGTCGTCGTCGCCACCACCGCGATCGGGTTCCGCGGGTGGGTGGAGGCGGCGGACGGGTGGGGCTGCGGTGAGGGCCTGCTCGACTGTCTGCGCGGCGTCGAACTGCTCGCCCGCGGGCCGAAGGTGAAGGGCGCGATCCGGGCCGCGGGGCTGACGGAGGAATGGTCGCCGAGCTCCGAGTCGATGGCCGAGGTGCTCGACCGCCTTCTCGCGGAGGGTGTCGCGGGCCGGCGGGTGGCCCTGCAGCTGCACGGCGAACCGCTCCCAGGGTTCGTGGAGGCGCTGCGGGCCGGAGGCGCGGAGGTCGTCGTCGTACCCGTCTACCGGTGGATGCCGCCGGAGGAGCTGGGTCCGCTGGACCGGCTGCTCGACGCCACGGTGTCGCGGGCGCTGGACGCGGTGACGTTCACGAGCGCGCCGGCGGCGGCCTCGCTGTTCTCGCGTGCCGAGGACCGCGGGCTGCTTCCGGAGCTGCTGGACGCCCTGCGCCACGATGTCCTGCCGGCCTGCGTGGGCCCGGTCACCGCCCTGCCGCTCCAGGCGCGCGGCCTGGACACGGTCCAGCCGGACCGTTTCCGTCTCGGCCCGCTCGTCCAGCTGCTGTGCGTCGAACTGCCCTCGCGGGCCAGGACCTTGCCGGTGGCGGGCCGCCGTGTCGAGATCCGTGGCCACGCCGTCGTCATCGACGGCGAGGTGCGTCCCGTCCCGCCGGCGGGGATGTCCCTGTTGAACACCCTCGCCCGCCGCCCCGGCTGGGTCGTCTCCCGTGCGGACCTCCTGCGCGCCCTCCCGGGCGCGGGCCGCGACGAACACGCGGTCGAGACGGCCATGGCCCGCCTCCGCACCGCCCTCGGCACGCCGAACCTCATCCAGACGGTGGTGAAGCGCGGCTACCGCCTGGCCCTGGACCCGGTGGCCGACACCAAGTACGCGGACGCCTGACCAGCGCCGCGGCCACATGCGTACCGCCGCCGTGCCGCCGTCGTGCCACCGTCGTGCCGCGGCCCCGGGCGGCACGCGCCCGCGGCGCGGCAGTCCGCCGGGCACGCCGTCTGGCGCCTCCGGGGCTACCGTACGAGCATGATCGAGATCCGCGCCGTCGGGGCGGCCGATGCCGGCGCCGGTGACCGTGCGCCCGCGCTCGCCGAGGCCTTCGCGCGTAATCGGGAGTACATGAGGCCGTGGGAGCCGCGCAGGGCCGAGTCGTTCTATACGGCAACGGCGCAGGCGGCGCGGCTCGCCGACCCGAGGGCGTACCGGTGGCATCTGTTCGACGGGGACAGGGGGGACAGGATCGTCGGGGAGGCGACGCTCTCGGGGGTCGCGCTCGGGCCGTTCCGCAGTGCGCATCTCGGGTACTGGGTCGACGGCGAGTACACCGGACGAGGTCTCGCCACGCGGCTGGCCGAGGAGGTGTGCCGGGCCGCCCGGGAGGAGCTCGGGCTGCACCGGGTCGAGGCCGCGACCCTGCTCGGGAACGCCGCCTCGCAACGCGTCCTCGCGAAGGCGCGGTTCGAGGTCATCGGGATCGCCGCCCGGTATCTCCACATCGACGGCGAGTGGCGCGACCACCGGCTGTTCCAGCGGATCCTGCATGACGATCCACCTCCGGTCTGAGGGGTTCCGACGGCGCCTCGTCGCGGGCACTCTGAACACATGGGCATCGGCTCGTACGAGTGGCGGTTCGATTCCGGGCGCGTATGTCTGGACCTGGTGGCGACGGCGGAGCCCGCGGCGGGCCCGGGACCGCTCGACCGGCCCGAGCGACTCGGCCAGTGGCTGACGGCGGCCGGACTGCTGCCCGCGGGCACACCGCTCGACCCGGTCGGCCAGGACTGGGTCGACCGCTTCGCCGAACTGCGTGACTGCGTAAGCCTCCTGGTGCACGAACAGATCGACACCGGGCCGACCGGCATCCCCGGTGCCGCGCTCGACCGGCTCAACGCGCTCGCCGCCGACTCCGCCCCGCCCGCGCTCAGGGCCGTGCGCGACGACGACGGCGTCCTCGTCCGCGCCCCGCTCGCCCGGCCCGAGTGCGCCGCGATGCTCGCCGCAGTCGCCCGCGACGCTGTGGAGTTGCTCACAGACCCCGTCGCCCGCGCCCGGCTGCGCCGCTGCGAGGGCGACAACTGCCGGCGCGTCTATCTCGACACTTCCCGCGGACGGCGCCGCCGCTGGTGCTCCAGCGAGGTGTGCGGAAACCGCGAGCGGGTCGCAAGACACCGCCGCCGCACGGCAGTTGCCCGTATGTGAGATCGCTCCTGGCGAGGCCTCCGCGGACCCGTCCCCGGCCCGTCCGCGCACCCGCCCTGAAAGATCTTGAAAAACTTCCCGGTCGCATTGAGTGGATCCCCGGCTGCCTCCGTAGAGATGGAAGACAGGAAGCAGTCAGACATCAGACAAGGTCTCGACCGGGAGGTTCAGGTGCGCAAGGATGCCGCCGTGGCCGATGACCGTTCAGGCAGGGCCCGGCATCGAGCTGTTACGCCGCGCACCAGCACCTCCGTCCCCGACGAGGAGTTGATGCGCGCGTTGTATCAGGAGCACGCCGGACCCCTCCTCGCTTACGTGCTGCGCCTCGTCGCCGGCGACCGCCAGCGGGCCGAGGACGTGGTGCAGGAGACGCTCATCCGTGCCTGGAAGAACGCCGGTCAGCTCAATCGGGCCACCGGCTCTGTCCGACCCTGGCTGGTGACGGTCGCACGGCGCATCGTCATCGACGGTCACCGCAGCCGGCAGGCCCGGCCGCAGGAGGTCGATCCGTCGCCGCTGGAGGTCATGCCCGCGGAGGACGAGATCGACAAGGCGTTGTGGCTGATGACGCTATCGGATGCGCTCGACGATTTGACCCCTGCGCACAGGGAAGTACTCGTCGAGACGTATTTCAAAGGGCGTACCGTCAATGAGGCGGCCGAGACGCTCGGCATACCCAGCGGGACCGTCCGGTCCCGTGTGTTCTACGCATTGCGTTCCATGAAGCTCGCTCTTGAGGAGAGGGGGGTCACGGCATGAACAGGCAGGACCAGTTCGGACAGTTCGGACAGTCCGAAGAGGGCTCGGTCCATGAAACCGCGGGGGCGTACGTCCTCGGCATTCTCGACGACGCGGAAGCCACCGCCTTCGAGGCTCATCTGGCGGGCTGCGACATCTGCGCCGCCCACCTCGAAGAGTTCGCGGGCATGGAGCCGATGCTGGCGATGCTCGCCGAACCGCCCGGACAGCGGTCGGCGCCGCCGGAGCCGAACGTTCTGCCGTTCACCAGCACTCTCATGGAGCCGCCGTCCCGCCGGCCCGCCCCGGTGATTCCGACCGCACCGAGCCCCCAGCTGCTGGGCCGGCTCGTCGACGAGGTGGCCGTCAAACGCGCCCAGAAGCGCCGGCGCAGCATGTACATGATCGCAGCCTCGGTGGCCCTGATCGTCGGTGGCCCGGCCGTCGCCGTGGTGGCCACCCAGGGCGACGACCACGGCAGCAATGTCGCCGATCCCCACCCGACCAGCCCCGCCGAGGACGCCTTCTTCAACCACATGGAGGAGAAGGTCCAGGCCACGGACGCGGTCACCAAGGTCAGCGCGACGGTCGGGCTGGAGAAGAAGGGCTGGGGCACCCACGCCGTCCTGGAGCTCAAGAACGTCACGGGTCCGCTCAAGTGCAACCTGATCGCCGTCTCCAAGACCGGCGAGGAAGAGGTCGTCACCTCCTGGGCCGTCCCGAAGTGGGGCTACGGCATTCCGGACAGTACGAACAAACAGGCCAAGAATCCCCTGTACATCCACGGCGGAGCGGCGATGGACCGCAACGAGATCGATCACTTCGAGGTCCGTACCTTCGACGGAAAGCGCCTGGTGGAGGTCGACGCCTGAGACAAGGCACCGGTCCTGCCGCCTGACATAACGGCCCCCTTCGCGTACGGTTGACGGCTGCCCAGTGCACGTCAGAAGGGGGCCTCGGTGGCCGCGCAGGAAGCCGCTGGTACCACGGCCGACACGGTCCGTGATCGCGAGATCGGTGTCGAGCAGGAACATCTGGACCAGGTGTACCGCCGCCTCGAGGAGAAGATCCACGAGGCGGAGTTCCTGATGAACGACGCCGCCAAACGGGGCCAGGTGGGTACGCCCGGCGCGCTGGCCGAGCGGGACGCCCAGGTGTTCCGGGCCGGTGTCCACCTCAACCGGCTCAACAGCGAGTTCGAGGACTTCCTCTTCGGCCGGATCGACCTGCTGCGCGGCAAGCACGGCAAGAAGGGCCCCGACGGCGCGTACACCTCGGTGGAGCCGGCCGAGGACGCCGTACGGGACGACAACACGGCCGATATCGAGGAGACCCTCCACATCGGCCGCATCGGTGTCCTCGACTCCGACTACGCGCCGCTGGTCATCGACTGGCGCGCCCCGGCCGCCGCACCCTTCTACCGTTCCACCCCGGTCGACCCCGGCCGGGTGGTGCGCCGCCGGGTCATCCGCTCCAAGGGCCGCCGGGTCCTCGGTGTCGAGGACGATCTGATGCGCCCCGAGCTCAGGGCCTCCCTGGGCGGTCTGGAGCTGCCCGTCATCGGCGACGGCGCGCTGATGGCCGCGCTCGGCCAGGCCCGCAGTCACACCATGCGGGACATCGTGGCCTCCATCCAGGCCGAGCAGGACCTGGTGATCAGGGCCCCCGCCGCATCCGTCACCGAGGTGTCCGGCGGGCCCGGCACCGGCAAGACGGCGGTCGCCCTGCACCGCGCCGCGTATCTGCTCTACCAGGACCGGCGGCGGTACGCGGGCGGCATCCTGGTCGTCTCCCCGACGCCGCTGCTGGTCGCCTACACCGAGGGCGTGCTGCCTTCGCTGGGGGAGGAGGGCCAGGTCGCCATCCGTGCGGTGGGGTCCCTGGTCGACGGGGTCGAGGCCACGACGTACGACGAACCCGCGGTCGCCCGCGTCAAGGGCTCCTCGCGCATGCTGAAGGTGCTGCGCAAGGCGGCGCGGGGGGCGCTGGAGCCCGGGGACGCGCGGCGCGGCGCCGCTCGCGCCGACGGGCAGCTCGCCTTCGGTGAGGAGCCGAGGGGAGCGGGCACCGGCGGTTCGTCGCCCGCAGGACCGACCGACCGGCTGCGGGTCGTCGCCTTCGGGCGGCGGCTGGAGCTGGAGGCCGACGAGCTGAGGCGCGTCCGTCAGAACGCGCTGAGCGGCACCGCGCCGGTCAATCTGCTCCGCCCGCGCGCCCGCAGGCTTCTGCTCGACGCCCTGTACGCCAAGTCCGGCGCCGCCACCCGCCACACCGATCCCGAGCTCGCGGCCGAGCTGCGCTCGTCCTTCGACGAGGACGTCACCTCAGAGGACTCGTTCATCCACTTCCTGGACGCCTGGTGGCCCGAGCTCACCCCGCGGGGCGTGCTCGACGCGATGGCCGACGAGAGGCGGCTCGGCCGGTGGGCGCGGCGCATCCTCAACCCCGGCGAGGTGCGCAGGGTCGCCCGCAGCCTGAGACGCGACGGTCTGTCCGTGCACGACGTGGCGATCCTCGACGAGCTGCAGACACTGCTCGGCACCCCCGCCCGCCCGAAGAAGAAGCGCGAACTCGATCCGCTGGACCATCTCACCGGTCTGGAGGAGCTGATGCCGCAGCGCGAGGAGACCCAGCGCGAGCGGGCCGAGCGGCTGGCCGCGGAGCGCACCGAGTACGCCCACGTCATCGTCGACGAGGCGCAGGACCTCACGCCCATGCAGTGGCGCATGGTCGGCCGCCGCGGCCGGCACGCCACATGGACGGTCGTGGGTGACCCGGCGCAGTCGTCCTGGTCGGATCCGGACGAGGCGGCCGAGGCGCGCGACGAGGCGCTCGGCACCCGCCCGCGCCGCCGTTTCGACCTCACCGTCAACTACCGCAACCCCTCCGAGATCGCGGAGCTCGCCGCCCGCGTGCTGATGCTCGCGATGCCCGGCATGGACGCGCCACGTGCGGTCCGCTCGACGGGGCTGCGGCCGCGCTTCACCGTCGTACGCGACGATCTGGAGCGGACCGTGCGGCAGGAGACCCAGCGCCTGCTGGACGAGGTCGACGGCACCGTCGGCGTCGTCGTCGCGATGAACCGGCGCGCGGAGGCCGCCCGCTGGCTCGCGGACCTCGGCGACCGCGCGGTGGCGCTCGGCTCGCTGGAGGCGAAGGGCCTGGAGTACGACGCGACGGTCGTCGTCTCGCCCGCGGAGATCGCCGACGAGTCCCCGGCCGGGCTGCGGGTGCTGTACGTGGCGCTGACCCGCGCCACCCAGCAGCTGACGGTGGTGTCGGGGAAGCGCGACGAGCCGGACGCGGACGGGATCCCGGACCTGTTGCGGGACTGACCGGGCCCGCCGCGGGACCGATCCGCGGTCAACTCGCCGTACGGGAATCACCTTCTGGGAGTCTTTGTTAGCCTGTGTGTGGCACCGGCCCGATCCAAGCCCCCGGGCCCAACCTTCGTCCCTCAGAGGGACCACTTGCCGCGAGGCGAGCATGGCGGGCCGGTGCCACCCAGTACGTGTGAAGAAGAGGTCCGCGTCGCTC
>NZ_JBSGZO010000204.1:0-14797 GCF_053611045.1 Streptomyces sp. NPDC054841
CCCCGACTCCGGGGCCGTCGGTGGTCCCCGACCCTCACCGACCGCCCGGCGGCCCCGGTGCACCAAGAGACGAGCGGGACGGACACCTTGTGCGGAGGTGTCTGTCCCGCTCGTTTCCTTTTGCTGAATCCTGTTGCGAGTTTGGTGAATCCTGTTGAACGGCGGACCAGTAGCGGGGATTAACGGAAGCTGGATTTTCGCCATTCGTTGAGCAAAGAACAGGCGGGGCGCGGTCGGCGGATCCCCACCCACCGGCCGCGCCCCATTACCAATGCCGGACACGGAGCCGCAACCTCCGCCGACCGCCGCCAGGCGTGGAAAGCCCCCCACGGTCTTTGCCTCGCCCCTCGGTACCCGAAGGTTTCGTGCCCGACGTCGTACAGCTTTTCGGTTCGACATGGTCATCCGCGATGCGTTTCAACTGTGGCTGAAACACCGTGGTAACGTGCTGTGATTGCATGCATACTCAGTGACGGGGGCGATTGCGGATGCAACAGTGGGGGTTCCGTGCTTCGAATCCACTTCACCGGAGATGACCTCGCCAAGGTCCGGATGGCGGTCAGACCGGACGTTTTGTGGGAAACGATTCTGAGTTTTCACCGTTTACGGGACCGGCGCGGCGCCGGCGTCTTCGGGGAATGGCGTGCAGAAACCCGCTCCCGGTTGAACGGTGAAACGCGGCTACTGGCCGCGCTTGTGCCGCCGCGCGGCTATTTCCCGGATTTCCTGACTCCGCCCGAGGGGCTGCACGGCCTCGACGAGGGCCTGGAGGCGGTGCGGGCGACGCCGGCGCGACGGCTGAGCGCCGAGCTCGGGATGCTCGTCGCCGACCGCCCGCAAGCCGGGCTGCCGGGCCGGCTCGCCGGGCTCGCCGAGGGCTCCCCGGAGCCGATGGCCCGGCTCATCGGGGCGCTGCGCAGCTACCACCGGGCCGCGGTCGAGCCGTACTGGCCGCAGATCCAGGCCGCCGTGGAGGCCGACCGGGCCGTCCGCGGCCGGGCCCTGCTCGACGGCGGCGCGGACGAACTGCTCGCCTCGCTGCCGCCGATGCTGCGCTGGTCCGCGCCCGTCCTGGAGGCCGACTATCCGGTCGACCGCGAGGTGCATCTGGAAGGGCGCGGGCTGCTGCTGCAGCCGTCGTACTTCTGCCGCGGCGCTCCGGTGGTCCGGCGGGACCCGGCACTGCCGCCCACCCTCGTCTACCCCGTCACGCACACCGGCTGCCCGGGTTTCTCCGAGCGGGACGGGCTGTCGCTCGGACGGCTCGTCGGCCACACCCGCTCGGCGGTCATGCAGTCCATCGGCAACGGCTGCACGACGAGCGAACTCGCCCGCAGGGCCGGTGTGTCGCTGGCCTCCGCCAGTCAGCACGCCGGTGTGCTGCGGGAGGCCGGCCTCGTGGTCACCCTGCGGAACGGCAACGCGGTGCTCCACACGATGACACCGCTGGGCGCCGCTCTGCTGAGGGGCTGCGCCCAGCGGGAGCCGATGGGGGTGCCGGCCGCGTCGGCCACCCCGGGGGCGGTTACGAGCGGAACGGTCCCGTCACCTCGTAGGTGATGCCGCCGGACGAACTGCCGCTCGTGCCGCGCTGGCTGGAGAAGTACAGCCGCGAGCCGTTCGGCGAGAACGCCGGTCCGGTGATCTCGGAGCTGGACTGGCCGGTGATCCGCAGGAACGGCGCGACGACGTCGTCCGGGGTGATGATGCAGATCTCCATGTTGCCGCCGTCCTCGGCGACGTACAGGTCACCGGAGGAGGCGCCGGTGATGTTGTCCACGCCGGTCAGCGGTGCGCCGCCGCCCGGGACCAGGGAGTCGTCGTAGGCCAGCTCGTACGTGCCGGCGACGAGGTTCAGCTGCCAGACGCGGTTGTCGCCCTTGGTGGTGAACCAGATGGTGTCGTTGGCGTAGTGGCAGCCCTCGCCGCCGTTGAACTTCTTCGAGCCGGAGACCTGGTTGCGGGTCGCGGTCGGCGAGCCGTCGGGGTCGGGCACATTGGCCCAGGAGAACGAGCCGGAGGTGCCGGTCCCGGCCACCAGGACCTGGAGCGTGCCGGAGGCGAGGTTGCCCCAGGTGGTGGGGATGAACCGGTAGAAGCAGCCGCTGGTCTCGTCCTCGGTCAGGTAGATGACCTGGCGGACCGGGTCGGCGGCGGCCGCCTCGTGCTTGAACCTGCCCATGGCGTCCCGGCGTGTGGCGGTGCCGCCCCACGGGTTGGTCTCGTAGACGTAGCCGAGGCTGACCTCCTCGCAGGACAGCCAGGTGTTCCACGGGGTGGCGCCACCGGCACAGTTCTGCCGGGTGTTGGACAGGATGCGGTAGGCGCCGGTGACGGTGCCGGACGAGTTGAACTTCACGGCACTGGCGCCGCCGCCGGGGTTGATCTCCGAGTTGGACACGTAGATCCATCCGGAGCCGTCGGCGAAGCACGCGCCGCCGTCAGGGGCGTTGTGCCAGGTGTAGGAGGTGCCGGACACCGTCTGGCCGGACCGGGCGATCACCCGGCTGGTGAAACCGCTGGGCAGCATGATGCCGTTCGCGTCCGCCGAGCCGAGCGGCCCGTAGGGGCTCGGGCCCGGCTGGGCCGGTGCCGCGTAGGCCGCACCGTGCATCAGCGTTCCGCCGAACGCGGCGGCCGTGCCGCCGATGACCGCACCGCGCAGGAAGCTGCGTCGTTCCACTGTCACTCCAGGGGAGTCGTGACTTGCCCCGCGCCGCCGGGCAGCGAGCGGGGTCGCGCGCCAACGGAACCTAGAGGTCCGGAGTTGACGCGGCATCAACGGGCGGTGAAGTGGAAACGTCGGCTCCGGCCAAGGGCTGTCGGGGTACGCCAGGCGTTGTCAGTGGGGGCCGTTACCTTGGCGTACATGTCGATCACCCCATCGGTTCCCACACAGTTGCTCGCCTCGGT
The DNA here is from genome assembly GCF_053611045.1 of Streptomyces sp. NPDC054841. Classification (NCBI taxonomy): domain Bacteria; kingdom Bacillati; phylum Actinomycetota; class Actinomycetes; order Kitasatosporales; family Streptomycetaceae; genus Streptomyces; species Streptomyces sp. NPDC054841. Next base: position 2,914 of record NZ_JBSGZO010000204.1, read on the forward strand.
GCCCCCGTCGTACGCGGGTGCGCTGGTCAACGGGGATACGTGGGCGCATCGAGTATCCGGAGCCGGTCGACAGCCTCGCACGACCGCTCGGGGACGGGACGTGGACGACGTACGACGGCAAGCGCGTAGTGCTGTCCCGCTGGGGCATACGCACCGGAGCGGCGTCGGACGAGGCCGTCAGCTCGCCGGCTGCTTCTTGAGGCCTGCCAGGCGTTCCTTCCAGAACGCCTTGCAGGCCGCGCGACCGCGTCCGGCAGCTTCTCGGTGATCTTCTTGGCCGCGCTGCCCATGAGAGCGGCGGTACCTGGCGCGCCCGCCCATGCCTCTGGCGCGTTCGCGCTCTGGTGGGCCGCGCGGGGCCCGGCCTAGCGTCTGCGGCCATGGGAGGCGACAGGGCACCCGGCGCGGAGGACCGCTGCCGGGCGTCCGACCTGAGGGTCGCGTTCCTGTGCGCGGGCAGCCTGCTCGCCCTGCTCCACCTCGTGGACCTCGGCAGCGGCACGCTCCGGCCGCTGCGCTCCGCGATGTGGTGCACGCTCGCGGTGGTGCTGTTCGCGGTTCCCTTCCCGCCGCGGGTGACGGCGGGCTGTCACTGGCTCGCGGTCCGGGGGCTCGTGCACGAGCGCCGGGTCAGCACGGATCTTCTCGTCCAGGTGCTCCATCGCGACGGCGTCGTCGCCCAGCGGCTGGTCCTCCGCGACGCCCTCGGCAACCGGGTCGAACTCGATCCGAGGATCCTCGTGGCGAACCCGGTCCTGTGGCACGTCCTGGACCGGGGGGCCCGCTCGGCGTCGGCGAGCGGGCTGCTTCGCAACGGAACGGACGTGCTGAACGCGCTGGCGGCCCGGATCGAGCGGGACGAGGCGGGGGCGGTCTTCAGGGCGTCGGGACTGGAGTAGGCGGCCGGGCTTCGGAGTTGGAGCAGGCGGCAGGCGGCGGGGCCGAGCAGGGCAGCCGAGCAGGGCCGAAAATTCCTCTCCCGGCGGCGATGAGTTCCGCGCAGCCCGTGGGTCTACCCTCCGAAAGCCGACACCACAGCAACGCGACGACGAGAGCGAGAACAGCGATGTCCCAGATGATCTTCGTGAACCTGCCGGTGAAGGACCTCGAGAAGTCGAAGGCCTTCTGGAGCAAGCTCGGTTACTCCTTCAACCCCCAGTTCAGCGACGAGAAGACCGCCTGTCTCGTCTTCAGCGACACCATCTTCGCGATGCTCCTCACCGAGCCCCGCTTCAAGGACTTCACGAAGAAGGACATCGCCGACGCGGCCGCCACCACCGAGGCGATCATCGCGCTAAGCGCCGAGAGCCGGGAGAAGGTCGACGAACTGGCCGACGCGGCCCTCGGGGCCGGCGGGTCGCCGGCGAACGAGCCCCAGGACCACGGCTTCATGTACGGCCGTTCCTTCCAGGACCCGGACCACCACATCTGGGAGGTCGTGTGGATGGACCCGAAGGCCGTTGTGGACCACGCCTGATCAGGACTTCAGGCTCTCGTACGGCACGCCGGTGAGCTGCTCGGACGCCACCCAGAGCCGCTCACCGGTGACGTCGTTCAGCGTCCACTTGGCCCGCCAGGACTTCGTGGGCGTGCCCCGCAGTCCCTGGATCCTCGGTCCGGTGAACGAGTCGGGCTGCACACCGGTCGCGGTCGCGGCGTACAGCGTCGGCAGCGCGCCCATCTCGGCGGGCTGGGCGATGATCCGGTTGGCGAGCTCGGCGAGCCGCTCGGCCGTCCGGCGGCCCTCCATCTTCGCGCCCGCGGTCTGGAGGTTGGTCGCCGCGTAGCCGGGGTGTGCGGCCACCGCGACGACGTCCGAGCCCGCGGCCCGCAGCCTGCGTGCCAGCTCGTGGACGAACAGCAGGTTCGCCGTCTTGGAGCGGCCGTAGGCCACCCAACGGCGGTAGCGGCGCTCGCCGTTGAGGTCGCCCATGTCGACATTGGCGATTGCGTGCATCCCGCTGGACACGCTCACCACGCGGGCGCCCGGCGTGTTGAGCAGTTTCGGGAGCAGCAGTCCGGTGAGGGCGAAGTGCCCCAGGTGATTGACCCCGAACTGGGTCTCGAAACCGTCGGCGGTCGTGCCGTAGGGCAGCGCCATCACGCCCGCGTTGTTGATGAGCAGATCCAGCGTCTGAGGCTTGTACGACTCCGCGAACTGCCGTACGGAGGCGAGGTCGGCCAGGTCCAGTGGCCGGAACTCCACGTCCGCGCCCTGAACCTGCTGCTTGATGAGCTCCTCGGCCTCCTTGCCGCGGGACTCGCTGCGGCATGCGAGGATCACCCGCGCGCCGTGGCGGGCGAGCTCACGGGCCGTGACGAGTCCGATTCCGCTGTTGGCTCCGGTGACCACGGCGGTCCGCCCGCTCTGGTCGGGGATGTCGCGTGTGGTCCAGCCGGTCTTCGTCGGCATGGCGGGCTCCTCCGGTACGTGTCGGCAGGAAAGACCTGTGCTGCCAGCGTACCCCCGACCGTACGGGTGCGTATGGTCGGGGATGCCCGCCTTTCCGCCCCGCCTTTCACCGCCCCGCCCCTTGCCGCCCCGTTCCTCCCCTCCGGGGCCTCCCGGTCACGCCTCCGAGTCCGAGTCGATCGCCAGGTCGGTGCCGACGACGGAGCCCGCGAGCGGTGAGGTGAGGTGCTGGGTGGCGTTCGGTGTTGCTCATGAGTGTTGCTGCGTGACGTGCGCGTGGCTCATGGGCCCGGCCCCATTAATTGACCGATCGTTCTGTTATGCGGGTATCGAAGAGCCCGTCATGGTGCAGGGTGCGGCGCGTGGCGCGGCGGGTCGCGGTGCCCCGGTCCGGCGGCGTTCAGCGGGTCCAGTGGTGTCCGGCGGTGCCCAGGCGTGTCCCGCGGTGCCTCAGTCCAGGAGCGACAGAGCCTGTTCCGCCGCGTCGCGGATGCGGCCCGGGTCGCTGGAGGCCTTGCCGACCACGCGCATGCCCTGCATCAGGACCAGGAGCATGCGGGCCAGGGAGCGGGGGTCGCGGTCGGCGGGTAGTTCGCCCTGGGCGCGGGCGCGGGTGAGGGCCGAGTGGAGCAGGGTCTCGATGTGCTCCCAGCTCAGCTCCACCCTGCGGGCGACCGCCGTGTCGTGCGGGGCCAGTTCGGCGGCCGAGTTGGTGACGAAGCAGCCTGCCAGCCGGGCCTCGTCGGTAGCGGACTCCGCGGCGAAGCGGCGCACGACCGCCCGGACGCCCGGCAGCGCGGGCCCGGGCCGGGACAGCTCGGCGAACAGGCTCGGGTCGCGGGTCTCGCCGTACCGGTCCATCGCCCTGAGGTACAGCTCGCGCTTGTTGCCGAAGGTCGCGTAGATGCTGGCGCGGCCGATGCCGAGGTGCTCCACGAGGTCCGCCATCGACGTCGCCTCGTAGCCGCGGGACCAGAACAGCTCGAGCGCTGACTGGAGTGCGGCGTCAGGGTCGAATTCCTTGGTCCTGGCCATGTCGATGACCGTACGTCTATCTGGAACGACCGGTCAAGTAATGAGCTCAAGCAATGGGCTCAAGCAATGGGCTCAAGCAATGTCCGCTCGCTGATACGTGCCGGGCGTCAGCCCGTAGTACCGCACGAACCACCGGTGGAAGTGGGACTGGTCCGCGAACCCCGTCACGGCTGCCACTTCCGCCGCCGTCACCCCGCCCGCCAGCAGCTCCCGCCCCCGTCGCAGCCGCAGCAGCCGCTGGTAGTCGCTCGGCGTCATCCCGTACTCGGCACGGAACGCCCGGTACAGCGCGAACCGGCTCAGTCCCGCCGCGTCCGCCAGCCACTGCGCGGGGATCTGCTCGGCGTACCGCTCCCGCAGCAGGTCGCGCGCCCGGCGGGCCGCCCTCGCGCGGGAGCCGCCCGGCGCGTCGGGCACCCGGACCGTTCCGGACGCTCCCCGGCGCACCATCGCCGTCACCGCGGCCGTCAGCCGCTCGTCCCGCACCAGCGGATCCGCCGCGCCGGCCAGCGCCGTGTGCAGCCGCAGCAGCGTGCCGCGCAGCACCGGATCGTGCAGTACGGGCGCCGTGAACAGCGGCATGGCGCCGCGCCCGCCGGTCGCGTCCGCGAGCACGTCCCGCACCAGCTCCGGCCCGATGTGCACCATCCGGTACTGGTAACCGAGCTCGGCCGCGGCCCGCCCGTCGTGCGGATCGTCGGGATTGAACGCCATCAGCAGTCCGGCGGCGCTGGTGTGCGCCCCGCCGCGGCAGCTGAACCGCTGGGCGCCGGCCTCGGTGAAGCCGAAGGAGTAGGCGTCATGGCTGTGCCGCGCGTACACATGAGTGGAGAAGTGCGCGTGCATGGCCTCCAGCGGGCGCTCCGGGTCCCGCCAGTAGCGGGCCCAGCCGTCATGTGGTCCGGTCGTCACCGTTCCAGTGTCTCCTCCGGTGCCCCTGGACCCCGCGGGGTCGAAGGCCCGGGAAGACACGACCTAAGGGCTGTCCCGTAATCCCCGGCGGGCGCACGACGACAGCTACGGCACCTCGCTGCGTTGTCGGATCGCCCGAATACGCCCAGTATGAGGACGACCCTCCGCCTTGCGATGCACCGCATCTGACGCCGCGCGCTGATCCACCGGGGATTACGGGACAGCCCTTAGGATCGGTGGGAGCGGGGGCGAGGAGGCTGCCATGGCGAGCACCGGCCCGATGGACCTGCCGCAGGGTGACGTACGACTGCTCCACAGCGACATGGCCCGGCGCCTGCTCGCCTCCACCGAGCTGGCCCGCTTCGCCTACGTGGCGCGGGACGGGACGCCTCGCGTGATGCCGATGATGTTCCACTGGACGGGCGAGGAGCTCGTGTTCGCCACCTTCGTCGGCGCCCACAAGATCGCCTCCCTTCGGGATCGCCCCACCGTCGCCGTCACCATCGACACGCCTGGGCCGCCGCCCGAGGTCCTGCTCCTGCGCGGGCCGGTGGCAGTCACCGAAGTCGACGGGATCGTGCCGGAGTACGCGTTGGCGCACCGCCGCTACTACGGCCCCGAGCAGGGCGCGCGCAACGTCGCCGAGGTCGAGGTCCCGGGCGTGCGCATGGCGCGCATCGCGCTGCGGCCCACCTGGGTGGGAGTCCTCGACTTCGTCCGGCGCCTCCCCGGCGCGGCCCCGGGGCGGTGACCATGACGACCTCCGTGTTGATCCCCGGTGCCGACGGCCGGGCCTGGTACTGGCACCGTGTCATTCCCGAGCTGCGGGCCCTGGGCCATGACGCCGTCGCCGTCGACCTCCCGGTCGAGGACTCGGCGGGGCCGGCCGAGCACGCCGACCGCCTCGTGGGTCAGTAGTAGCCCTTCTCGCCGTCGAGCAGCTCCCGGATCGTGTCCAGATGACCCGCGTGCCGGGCCGTCTCCTCGACCATGTGGATCAGCATCCAGCGCAGCGACGCGGCGGCGGACTTGAAGTCCGGGTGGCGGCCCACCTCATCCAGCGAGTGGGCGGCGACGATCTCGTTCGACACCGCGCACTGCCGCTCGTACTCCTCCAGCAGCTGTTCGAGCGGGACGCCGTCGACCATCATGTCGGCGTCCTCGACCTTGTCGTCGAACTGCGGCCCGTCGGCAGGCCGGCCGAGGAAGACGACCTCGAACCAGACCTGTTCGGTCCAGCGCAAGTGGGAGACGATGCCCGCCACGGTCATGAGCGGCGACGTCGGAAGCACGGACCGGTGCGCGTCCGCCCCGGACAGCCCCTCGCACTTGTAGTGGACGATCGCGCGCTGCATGTCGAGCCAGCCGACGAGCTGAGTCCGCTCGTCGGCCACGAACGGGGGACGTATGCGGGAAGGCGTCATGGGCTCGGACGGTACCGGAGGCCCGTGAGGCGCCGCACGGTATTTACGCGTCGGCCCGTTCCCTGACCGGGGCCGTGGCCGGCGTCAGGGCCGACGCCCGCGCGGACGTCCGGACAGGATAGGCACGCACCGACACCGCGTCGTCGTCCAGGCATTGACCCGTCTCCAGGTCGAACCGCTGCTTCAGCAGCGGCGAGGCGACGAACACCCGGCCCTCCGCGGACCCCAGCAGGCCGCGGGAGAGGACCTGGGCGCCGGTGAACGGGTCGCGGTTGTCGATCGCGTACGCCCGGCCCGCGCGGTCCAGGAAGACGGCGGCCTGGCGGCCGTCGGGGAGCAGTGCCGCCATGCCCCGGCCGGGAGTCAGCCCGGACATCTCGCAGACCGGGAACCAGGTTCCCTCCAGCTCGAGTTGGAGTGTCATCGGATCGAAGTCCCTTCCAGAGTCAGAATGGTGAGGTCCGGCTTGATCTGGTCGCGCTCGGGGACGAACCGCACCGACGGGTCCGGCGCGTCCGGCGCGTTCACGAACGACACGAAGCGGCGCAGCCGGTCCGGGTCGTCCAGCGTCTCGGCCCACTCGTCGCGGTAGCCCGCGACATGCTCCGCCATCAGCGCCTCCAGCTCGTCGCACAGCCCGAGCGAGTCGTGCACGACGACGTCCCGCAGGTGGTCCAGGCCGCCTTCCAGGCGCTCCAGCCAGGTGGAGGTGCGCTCCAGCCGGTCCGCGGTACGGATGTAGAACATCAGGAACCGGTCGATCAGCCGCACCAGTTCGGCGTCGGACAGGTCCTGGGCGAGCAGGTCCGCGTGGCGGGGTGTGGCGCCGCCGTTCCCGCCGACGTACAGGTTCCACCCCGAGGCCGTGGCGATCACGCCGAAGTCCTTGGACTGGGCCTCCGCGCATTCGCGGGCGCAGCCCGAGACCGCGGACTTCAGCTTGTGCGGGGCCCGCAGCCCCCGGTAGCGCAGCTCCAGGTCGATGGCCATGCGGACGCTGTCCTGGACGCCGTAGCGGCACCAGGTCTGCCCCACACAGGACTTGACCGTCCGCAGCGCCTTTCCGTACGCGTGCCCCGACTCGAAGCCCGCGTCGACGAGGCGCGTCCAGATCGCCGGAAGCTGGTCCACCCGCGCGCCGAACATGTCGATCCGCTGGCCGCCCGTGATCTTCGTGTAGAGGCCGAAGTCCCGGGCCACCTCGCCGATCACGATCAGCTTGTCGGGGGTGATCTCGCCGCCCGGGATGCGCGGCACGATCGAGTACGAGCCGTTGCGCTGCAGGTTCGCCAGGAAGTGGTCGTTGGTGTCCTGGAGCGCGGCCTGCTCGCCGTCGAGGATGTAGCCGTTGCCCAGGCTCGCGAGGATCGACCCCACCGCGGGCTTGCAGATCTCGCAGCCGTCGCCGCCGCGTGCCTCCTCGCGGCCGTGCGAGTCGAGCACGGCCGCGTACGACGTCAGCCGCAGGGTGCGGACGATCTCGTACAGCTCGCTGCGGGTGTAGGAGAAGCAGCCGCACAGCCCCTTGTCCGCGGACTGCGGAAGCAGTTGGCCGATCACCTTGACGCAACTGCCGCAGCCGGTACCGGCCTTGGTGCACTTCTTCACCTCGGGGAGCGAGGTGTGCTCGCAGATCGCGCCCTTGGTGACGTTGTGGCAGGAGCAGATGACGGCGTCGTCGGGGAGCGCGGACGGGCCGAGGGCGACGGGCGCGCCGGCGCCGGCGGGCAGCACCAGCTGCTCGGGCGAGACGGGCGGGACCGAGCCCGTGAGTGGCCGCAGCATGCCGTACGAGTCGGCGTCACCGACCAGGACGCCGCCGAGCAGCGTGCCCTCCGGGCTGACCACGAGCTTCTTGTACACCCCCGCACGTGAGTCGGAGTACACGACGTCCAGGCAGCCCTCGGCCGTGCCGTGCGCGTCGCCGAACGACGCCACGTCCACACCGAGCAGCTTCAGCTTCGTCGACATGTCGGCACCGGTGAAGGAGCTTTCGGCAGTCTCGTCGGCGAGGACGTCGGCGACGGTCGTCGCCATCTCGTAGCCGGGCGCGACCAGTCCGTACACGCGGCCGTCCGAGGCGAGGGCGCACTCGCCGATCGCGTACACGGAGGGGTCCGAGGTGCGGCACCGCTCGTCGACGACGATGCCGCCGCGCTCACCGACGTCGATGCCCATGTCGCGGGCGAGCTGGTCACGCGGCCGGACACCGGCCGAGAAGACGACGAGATCGGTGCTGAGCTCCGAGCCGTCGGAGAGCTTCATCCCCGTGGCCGTGCCCTCGGCGGTGACGATCTCCTGGGTGCCGACGCCCGTGTGGACGGTCAGCCCCATGCCCTCGATGGTGCGCAGCAGCGCCGCGCCGCCGCCGTCATCGACCTGCACCGGCATCAGTCGCGGCGCGAACTCCACGATGTGGGTGTCCAGGCCGAGGCCCTTGAGCGCACCCGCCGCCTCCAGGCCGAGGAGTCCGCCGCCGACGACGACGCCGGTGCGGGAGGTCATCGCGTACTCCTCGATGGCGAGGAGATCCTCGATGGTGCGGTAGACGAAACAGCCCTCGGCGTCCTTGCCGGGCACGGGCGGCACGAACGGGTACGAGCCGGTCGCCAGGACGAGGGTGTCGTACCTGAACGTCCGTCCGGCACGCGAGGTGACCGTGCGTGCCTCGCGGTCGATCCGCTCGGCCGGGTCGCCGAGGAACAGCTCGATGCCGTGCCGCGCCATGAACCCTTCCTCGACGAGGGAGAGCTCGTCCGGGGTACGGCCGGAGAAGTACGAGGTCAGCTGGACCCGGTCGTACGCCGGCCGCGGCTCCTCACAGAGGACGACGACCCGCGCCCGCCCGGTGACGCCCCGCTCCGCGAGGGCCTCCAGGAAGCGCTGGCCGACCATCCCGTGGCCGACGAGCACGATCGTGGGGGTGGACGAGGTGTCCGCTGTGGCCATCTCAGGAGCCTCCATCGTTGGTGAGCAGGTGGAGCAGTGGGGCGGGCGGCAGGGCTTCGTCGCCCTCCCAGGCCCGGGCGAGCGCGCCGACGGTCGCGAGATCCCCGAGGAGTACGCCCCCGACGAGCCGGTCACCGCGGACGACGACCTTCCGGTAGGCGCCGCGGGTGGCGTCCGCGAGCTGCACGACGTCGTCGCCGGGCTGCGGCGACGGCTCCCCGAACGCGGCGACGTCGAAGCTGCCGGCGCTGCCGAGGGTGAGCCGGGTGAGGGCGCGTGTGCCGGTGTAGCGGGGGCCCTGCGGCCCCCCGGCCCCCGGCGCGGGCTCGTCCCCGAGCCCCGGCAACTGCTCGGGCGCGGGGGCCGCGGGGGTTTCGAAGGGGCCCGGTACCGCCGGGGGGGCCGGTGTGTCGGTCGTCGAACTCCCCCAGAGCTTCGCCTGGGAGGTACCCCCGACGGGCTGCGAAGCAGCGCCGTCGGCGACGGAGGCCGTGGCGTCCGGGGCGGAGCCCGGGCCGGGCAGCAGGTCCGAGGTCAGGATCGCCGCCAGGACGTCCGCCTGTTCCACGGCGGCCGTTGCCAGGCCGTAGACCGTGCCCGCGTGTTCGGCGCAGTCACCGATGGCGTGGATGTACGGGTCGGACGTACACAGCCGGTCGTCGACCACGATTCCCTGGCGGACGTCCAGGCCGGCATCCGCGGCGAGTCCGGTGCGCGGACGGACCCCGCACGCGAGGACCACGCACTCCGCGTCGAGGACGAACCCGTCGGCGAGTTCGACGCCGGTGACCGCCTCGTCATGGCGCAGACCCCGGGCGCGGCACTCGGTGTGGACCTCCACGCCCAGGTCCTCCAGATGGCGCCTGACCAGCGCGCCCGCCGCCGGGTCGAGGTGGCGGTCCATCAGGGAAGGACCCTGGTGGGCCAGGACCACGTCCGCACCGCGTTCCGCCAGCGCCCGGGCCGCCGAGACGCCGAGCAGTCCGCCGCCGACGACCACGGCACGGGTGCCGCGGCCGGCCACGGCCGCGAGGGCCAGACAGTCGTCGAGCGTGCGGAAGGGGTGGACGCCGTCCGGCAGCTGCCCGCCGATGCCGCGCAGCGGGGGCAGCACCGGGTTCGATCCGGTCGCCAGCACCAGCCGGTCGTATGCCATCGCCGAACCGTCCGCGCAGTGCACCGTCCGTGCCTCGCGGTCGATCCGTACCGCCCGGACCCCGCGCCGCACCGTGTCCGCACCGTCCGGCACCGGCGGCAGGGCGATCACCTCGGGGCCGTACCGGCCGGCGAGCACCTCGGCGAGCAGCACCCTGTTGTAAGGGGCGTGCGGCTCTTCGCCGAGCAGCGTGACGTCGCACGCCGGGGCCAGCTGTCGCGCCAGCCGCGCGCCCGCCATCCCGGCGCCGATCACCACGATCCTCGAATCCATGTACGTAGCCTGCGGCGCGGGTGTTACCCGATGGCATCCCGGTTGTTTCCCGCGCGGAACACTGCCCTCAGCGCCCGGTCGGCCGGTGTGTGAGGGATGCATCGGTCGGTGTGTGAGGGACGCACACGTATCCGTCGCCCACTGCTCGCCCAGCCCATGGCCCCACCCGTGGTCAGGCCGTCCGAGGCGGCCTTCGACCCGCTCGCCGGCCCGGAACGGGGGACTCAGGACTGGGGACTCGGGACCGGGGGCTCGGGACCGGGGACCTGGGGACTCGTGACCGGGGACTTGGGGGCTCGGGACCGTGAACTTGGGGCTGGGGGGCCGGGAATGATGGACGGCACACGTATCCGCTCCATAGCGTCGTGATCATGCCTGACATATCGCTGACCACCCTTTTCCTCCTGTGTCTTGCCGCCGCCGTGGCGGGCTGGATCGACGCGGTGGTGGGCGGCGGCGGGCTGCTGCTCGTCCCCGCGCTGCTGCTCGGGATGCCGCATGTCCCGGCCGCGCACGTCCTGGGTACCAACAAGGCCGTGGCGATCTTCGGTACCTCGGGCGCGGCGGTGACATACGTCCGCAAGGCCCCGGTCCGGATGAAGACGGCAGTACGGATCGGGCTCGCCGCCCTCGCCGGGTCCATGGGCGGGGCGTTCTTCGCGACGGGCATCAGCAGCGATGTGCTCCGCCCGGTGATCATGGTGGTGCTGCTGGGCGTTGCCGCGCTCGTGGTGCTGCGCCCGTCGTTCGGGACCACGGCGCAGGACCGGCGTCGCCCGGCCACCCGTGCCCGGGTCGTCACCGCGATCGTCCTCGTCGGCGGCGGGATCGGCTTCTACGACGGGCTGTTCGGGCCCGGCACCGGCACCTTCCTGGTGCTCGCGCTGACCGCGGTGCTCCATCTGGACCTGGTGACCGCCTCCGCCACCGCCAAGATCGTCAACGCCTGCGCCAACGCCGGGGCGGTCGCGATGTTCGCCTACCAGGGCGCCGTCCTGTGGCAGCTGGCCGCGATGATGGCGGTGTTCAATCTGGCCGGCGGCATGTTCGGGGCGCGGATGGCGCTGAAGGAGGGGGCGGAGTTCGTCCGAAGAGTGCTGATCGTGGTCGTCTTCTCGCTGGTCGCGAAGCTCGCTTTCGACCAGTGGTCTGCCTAAGGGCTGTCCCGTAATCCCCGGTGGATCAGCGCGCGGCGTCAGATGCGGTGCATCGCAAGGCGGAGGGTCGTCCTCATACTGGGCGTATTCGGGCGATCCGACAACGCAGCGAGGTGCCGTAGCTGTCGTCATGCGCCCGCCGGGGATTACGGGACAGCCCTTAGCCCCCGGCGGCCACCTCGCGTTCACTTGCTTCGCCGCCGGCGCGATGGGCTCGGAACTCTCCGACGCGGACTTGTATCGCGAATTGCAGCTGCAGGGCGGCCTCGGCTACCCCGGAGTCGCTGCGCTGGATGTTCTCGGACCTGACAGAGGTCGAACTGCGCCGGATGCATGACGAGCCGCCTGAGTCGGCGCTGTTCGGTGAGGCATTCCTGTGGACGGCGCTGTTCCGCCGGGATACGGCGGCCGCCTGAAGATCCCTCCGTTGCCGTTCGGCTGCCCGCTCATCGACGCCCGATCGAATGGCAAGCGAGATCACTACCACGTTTCATGGACCCGTGATCTGCGAAAAGAGGATGTGACACAGCTTCTGACAACGAAAGGGGCGCCCGCCGGTTCCGGC